>NZ_JAUPTE010000135.1:0-7218 GCF_036701705.1 Microcoleus sp. w1-18aA5
TGCGGGGTTTGACGGGGTTTGCGGGGTTTTTTCAACATTCTCTATAAAATGCTTTACTAATTCCCCTACTTCCGGCTGTACTTCCACCTCGGTAGATTTTTCTAGAAAGTTTTGACGCTCAAACCCTGACAAATCGCTGTAATTCCCAACTGGTAAGGGTTCTGAACCCCTCACAAACCCCGCACAAACCCCGTCATTTGCCTCGCAAACCCCGTCATTTTTGGGTTTGGGGATGCCAGATTGCAATAAATCTGAGTGTGTTGATGTTTGCGTGTCGCTTTCGTCTCGGAGTCGCAGTCCTTTAAAAAAGCTCCGGCCTCGGTGTTTTTCCCATTGCACAGAGGTTAATTCTAAGTAGTCATTGCACAGTTCGCTAAGCATCTTGGGATATTTAATGTGCGATACCGCTTTGAGTCCGCTGCTGCACCATTCTTTGTAATGGTCGTAAATCTTGCCTGTAGGTGTCGAGGCTGCTGGGTCAAGAATCAGGCAGTCGTCAAAGTGAGCGGCCACACTGTTAGTTTGCGTTTTCATCTCCCATTCCTGTAGTTGGAATTCTGCAATCTGGCTGTTGCCCTTCCCTTGGATTACCTCGGTAACTTCAGAGTCCGCGAGTGTCAGGGCCACTGCAATTAACTGGGAAATCTCGGCGTCCATAGCGGCCTCTATCTCAGAATTTCTCTGAGCTGTAGGTAAGGGGTTGTCAAAATGAATTAGGCACAGTCGGCGGTCTAGTCCTGTTGTGTCCCCTACAAAAATTGGATGATTGCTACCAATAATTAGCAGTCCGTAGAAAAAAGCATCGGAGGCTTGTTTGTAAACTTCCCGGTATCCTATGGCATCTCCCCCGGTGAGAGACAGAATGGAGTCAACTCCTGATGCGGTGCGCTCGTCTGGGGCGCTGACTAGCTGCTTATTAATGATGCTTGCCATTGTTGAGCCGTCGTCAAGGGCTTTGAGTTTGCAACCTTTCCAGTTATCCCGCCCTACAATTTTTTGCAACAGTCGGATAAACGTACCTTTACCGCTGCCCGGTTTTCCAATTAAATGCACAAACATTTGCAGGTCAAAGAATTTGAATTTAAGCAACCCGTTCACAACTGCCAGCAGTTTAAGAATTTTCTTGCGGTTGCCCTGCATTGCAGTGTTCATCCAGTGGTAAATATTTGGGCAATTCCCTTTGAGGTTTTCCAAAATATCTGTAGACATTGCTGTATACGGTTTGTATACATAAGGCAGACAGGAAGTGAAACCCATACTCGGCGAGTGTTCCAGTGTTTTTCCTGTCTTGGTGTCTAGTACCAGATTATTAAATGCGATGTACCGCGCTCGCTCCCACATCTGCCAGCGCTTCACTCGTAAATCAGTAGCTAAAAGCTTTATGGTGTCGGCAATGTAGCTAAATCCTTTGTATTCGATGCCTCGCGCGTCAATCGTCGCTTTTACAAGGGTTTCCACATTGCCGTCGTCGGTTGGCTCCCAGTGCTGCCCGTTCCATATCCGCCAAGCTTTCGTTTCGTTGTCAAATTTCCAGTGATGTCCGTAGTCTTCGGCTAGCTGCCGGGCGGTTTGTTTTGGAGTTGGCGGCTTTCGTTTTGGGGGTTCGTCGTTGCTCTCGCTGTATTTTTCCTCGAATAGCTTGGCTTTGCTGAGGATTTCTCGGAATTGCTCAATTCCCTTTCTTTGGATAAAGTCATCCATCCCTTTAAATTCTCCGTTGGGGCCCGCATCCCATTCACCCGTTATGCTACGCACTGGCACTCCAAATTTAGCCAATTGTCGGGCTAATTTCCGTTCGGCCGCTCTCACGTTTAGATTGGTGGCTGCATCTGCATCAAAGGCAATAATTAAGCCAAAGCCCCATTCTGCGAGCATTCTGAGCGTTGCTACTAAGTGCCGCTTACCCTCTACGTCGTTGACTTTGCCAGATAAGCCCATCTCTACTCCCAGTAGGGCAACTGTCGGTAAATTATTGGCACATCCGGCGATCGCTTTAAAAGGCCCCTCGGTAGCGAGGACATAGGGACGGTCGTTAATCCAGTAACAAACTTTGAGGAGGTTTTCTTTTGTCCAATAATCCTTGTTTGTAGGGTGTTTCGGGAGTAGCGCGTCGAATTCGCTGCCTAGTACAGACTCGTATTTTATGGGTTTACCCTTTCTGTTTTTCCTGGGCTTGTCCGGTTTAAATTGAATCTGCCCGTTCGCTCCCATAAAGAGGATGCCAGCGCTGGGAGCGTTATTCCCCACATATACCTTTGCCTCGGAATGGCTGATGCTCCGACAGGTTGCTCCCGTCCAGTCGTTAAGCAGCCCACGGGATTCAACCTGCGCCAGATGTTGGGTGGTTAGTGGGTCAGTGAAAGCTTGAGCATTGATAGTGCTAGAATAAGTCATGAATTTAGCCTGCCCCCTGGACAGGTAGGTTAAAGGTTTACAAGACCACCAAAGCCGCTGTTCTCAGGTTCCAATTGATGCAGCGGTTTTTGGTTTGTTTACTTGAGTTTGTGAAAACGGAGCATTTAGGCTGGAACCGCTCGCTAAAAATAAGCGAACGGATTTAAATCGCTGCGAGCGCAACCATTGCATTCAATCAGCTTGGGAATAGGAACAAAGACTAGCGGGGGGTCGCGACTAGCTTCAATTTTGCAGAGTTCGGTATCAGTATCGTCTGCTAATACCTCTGTAAGCCATACAAAAATATCAACTAGCAGCTCGAAAAAGTGGGTTCCTAGCCAAGCTCTCAGGAGTTCTTTGACTGTTTTTTTGATACTTTTCCCAATTTTCCAGATGACTGGTTGCCAAAAGCTCATATATAGCTTCCGTTTTGCTTTTGGAATCGGTTTCCCCACAAACAGCGCATTTAGTATCCCATTCGGCCCCTCAGTGCAGAGGTCGAACATATCTTCAACAAATTGGATGTGGGGAGTTATATCCATCTTTTTAGAGTATCAAGTTTCGCCATTTATTAAACGCTCGTACAAAGTTTCAGCATCTTTGTATTTTTGGCTCCCTCCTTTGGACACTCCCCAAACTTCAAGGATGATTTTGGCTTTACCCCATCCCTTCGCTTTGAGTTCTAGTACCCGTTCAGCGCGCCGTTCTTCCGTGTCCTCAGCTTGTATTTCGTTCTGAACGTTCGCTGCACCATCCTCATTTCCACAACTTAGAGCTAGTGCGCGTTCGAGGCGTTCCACAGGATTGAGAATCGCTTCTGCTTCTTGCTGGCGTTGCGCTTGTGAAACATAGACCTCTGTCGCTATCTCGTCCTCGACATCAGCTTTGATAGCGCGTGTCTTGAGTTCCTGGATTTCAGACTCATCAGCCAATTGGCGGGCGATATTGCCAGCGGACACAGCACAAGCAACAGCAGCGCTGAGGCTTAAACCCTGAATGGACTTATGCCAGCCAACTTTTTTATCGAGTCCAACCAAAGGAGCTAGCCATAGCATCAATGCTGAACTTGATAAAACTATCATCTTCAGGAGCATAAAAACACCCCCAAACCTACGACTAGAACGGCTAGAACGCCTATCAGCACTGCTTGCAACTGTTGAATAGATATCTTTAAAAACTGGCTTAAAGAGTAGTCCAGGAGCCACGCGCTCGCCCAGATAATTCCTACTGCTGCCAGCAAAAAAGCGATCGCTCTGAATGCCATCGGATGCAAACTCGCTACCCATCCCAGAAGGGAGGAAGCGATGCACCCGGCGATAAAATAATTTGCCAAGTACATCGCTCTCATCAGTTAGAGCCTCCTAATACTGCAATCCGTAGAGCTTCAAGCGCTTGTACAGCTTCATCAATGGCAGCGCTAGCTTTATTCATCAATTGCTGCTTGGGTCTATCTAAATTAGATTGTCCCCGCGCCCTAATTTTTGCCCCCCGCAATAGTGCGATACTGATGGCTAAATTGTCCACTGGGAATTTGTCGTTGGGATAGTAGTCATAGATGCGAGTCATTAGTTCGCCCCCAGTAGCTTGGCTTTAATTTCGTCAATTTGAGTCCGGGCAGATTTATCAGCTTTATCAATTCCCATCCCTAAGCGGGCATAGCCAGGGCGCAAACCGTGCAGCTTTTTAGCAAGTCCAGCGTTAGCTCGAAGCTTGCCCAGTTCTTCGTTCGCCACTACTTTTTCATACTTGCGGTGGCTCTTGTGTACGGTCGCGTCTGCCACTTCAATCTTTGACAGAGATTTGTAAGCTTTCTTGGCATGGCGAGCGCCTTCGGTCTTTTCTTTTGCCAATTCCTTTAGTCTGGAGGCTTCCTCTTTATCAAAGTAGCGAGGTTCTGGAACTACGGGTGCGGTGCGGATACTACCAAAATTACCAGGATTCATCGGAGAGATTGCCCCCGCGTCGGTAGCAGCAAGAACTTTTGATTTATCAATGCTGTGGTTGCCATCGTTGCCACTGGTAATTTTTCCAGTAGCTTGACCGCCACCAAACAGTCGTAGTTGTAGTGACATTATTTTGCTCCAAATTGAATGGTTACTTGAATCGGAAAAACCTTGTTATGTAAAGGTTTGAGCAGAAATAGCAAAACCATCGCACCCATAAAAAGTGCGATCGCAAATTTGATATTGATTGGCTGAGATTTCTCTGTGTAGCGTGGCGTAAGTGGGTGTAAGTCGCTGCTGCCTAGAAGCTTTATCCAAGTAGACTTACAACGTTTGTCGCCATAAAGTGAAGCATAGGGAGCTAGCCCTAACTGTTCCGCCGTCCGTTTAAGCGAGTCAAGTTTTAGGGCGTTGTCACCCATAAAGAATTGCGATCGCCCGTCATTTGGGGGCGGTTTCTGTGTCATGATTTTTGTGGCTCCAAACGTTCTGAATCAACGGTTTGGGGAAGTCGTGACTTGTTAAGCGGGTCCAATCGCTTACCAGTCGCGCAACATCTTCCTTAATCTGAATATACAGCAAATTGTTAGTGGCTCTTAAGTCGATACAAAAGTCAATAGTTCAGAATTTCTGATGAGGTAGGGGCGGAGGAAAACCTGTCTAAGCTTTCCCTTGTCGCCTAAACCATTCATCAGCAATTCTAATCAGGGCTAGCAATCATCATCCTTGCCATTCTGCGAGCAATTCGTTCGTGACGTGGTTGCCACCAAGCTAGATGCCACGCTTTTAGGTCAAGGTCGCAGCGATTGAGAATTCTAGATTCATTATCAATAAATCTTCGCCGTCCCTCACCGCGTCCGTCGGGCCAGATTTTAAAGCTGTACCAGTTCCCGCATCGGTCAAGTTCAATTTTGCTCATTTTGAGTTTCCTCCAAAATTTCTAAGATTGTAGCCACATCTGCCAGCTCTGCCTTTGATTTTTTGCGCTTGCCCTTCAACTGATTGAGCAAGTCGGCTGCTTCGGGGAATTCTACACCGATCGCGATCGGCGCTGAACTGGTAGAAATTTCTTCCGATCGGCTGGCAATTTCGGATTCTAGCCGTTCGATTTCCTCGTCTCGCTCCGAAATTTTCTGATTGGCTGCTACCAGCCGTGCGTTGAGTTCGGCAATTTCTTGATTTTTTTTAGCTAGCAGTCGGTCAGCAGCAGCGAGTTTTTCTTGCAGCTCTGTAACTTCCTCTGTAACTGGCTTGAGTGATTCGGAGTCTGTTTCACTCAAGCCTTCAATTTTCCCAAGCGTTCCTCCATCAGTTGCAATCGAGCCTCAAGCGCTGCTATTCGGTCGTGTGTAACTGTGTCTGTAACCTTTTTCTCGACTGTTTGTGTAACTTCTTTTTTGCTGGCTTTGCGCTCTGTTTTGTCGGGAGTGCTTATTTCCACGAACTCTTCAGCAGTTTGTTCTAACCTGTCTTGGGTAACTTCATTGCTAATCCCTATGTAACGCTTATACAACTTGCCGTCTACTTTTCTGTAACCGTACCAGTATTTTTTTTCCTTACGCGCTCTGAAGGAAGGATGATTATTCGATTCGTAGCGAAAAGAATCATTCTCTGTAAGCCAAGTAAACCAGCACTTTGTGTCAATCTGTATCATGCTGCCATATTCTGGTTCTAAAATTCCCTGCACTACTGAAAAAGTCATATTGAGTTACCTAACGTTGTATGTAACCATTATAGTATGTAACCAAGCTTAGTTACACAGTAGTTACATACAAATTGCTTATAGGTAATTGTAATAGTTACCTATAAAACTATATGTAACTACATCTAGAAATAATATGAGAACGTGGGCCGGGGGACAGCTCTTGTGGCCCGCCCCCCGGCCGCGACTGAGTGCTCGCTTGCAACCGGGTTGAGTGATACCCGGTATACGAAGTAAAAATAAATAAACAAATTAAGATAATAGAAGCTATATATCTCGGTAGATACAGCTATTTTTGAATTGTCTCTCTTAATCAATATTTTCCTTGATTGTATGATTAAATCAGTTAAACAGGCTGGGCGGGGTGGAAAGCGGATTGGGGCTGGGCGACCTTCCAAATGGTCTACACGCGATTGTAAGACCATTAGAGTGCCAGTTTCTTTAGCGCCTCAAGTCATGGAAATTGCCCGCTATCTTGATGGTCAGGACAATATGTATCGGAAGCTAGAGCCTTTTGAGGACGAGGACTCACCCGATTACGACTGTGCTAAGGAGATGGAGTTTCGATATTTGCACTGTTGCGCGGAAAGGCTGGGATGGGAAAAAAAGCAATTGCAGCGGGAAGTCGAAAGTCTCAAAGCACAACTGAAATCTGCTAAAAAGCAAAGACTCAGGGCGCTCTAATCTCTAGCGGGATTTTTCCGAATTTTCGCGAGCAAACTCCGCCGAAGTCCATAGACTCCGACGAAAATTTGGAAAAATAGCCGCCACCCTCCGGTTACATATATCCTTTGGGTAACTTTTTAGCTACTCAATTTTTAGTGGGCTGGTTCATCAAGTCCCTGGCTTGAATGTCCGCTCGCAAGCTACCGCGTACTTCTTTATCGAACTGCACCCGGCATTCTTGACCTGCCACAGTCCAGCAAATATTTACGATTTCACCACAAGCACCTTTGTACATACCCGCTGGCCCTGCGACAACAACCTTATCTCCAACCTTAAACTCCTGAGCTGATCGCTTTTCTGATGTGGAATTAGTGCGGGGTTTGACGGGGTTTGGCGGGGTTTGTGAGGGGTTTGCGTTCCTTACTGGTTGGGGATTTGCGGGGTTTGACGGGGTTTGCGGGGTTTTTTCAACATTCTCTATAAAATGCTTTACTAATTCCCCTACTTCCGGCT
>NZ_JAUPTE010000136.1:0-7071 GCF_036701705.1 Microcoleus sp. w1-18aA5
AGTTAAACGGAAAAACTTTTTGACTCCAACTTTTCACAACTGATAAAAAAATTCCACACACATCTGCGGAATGTGGGTTAGAAAGCTTAAATTTTAAGATTATTTTACTGAGCCAGGAAAAACCCTAAACACTTTTAGGCGTAAAGAAACATTGTAATGATGGATAAAATACCAGATAGCTCTCACATGATTGGAAAGCTTTTTATAAAATGACCGAGTTTTTATTACAATAACGAGATATCCCTGCCATCAGGGTGTTATTGAATATTTCTATATCACAAGTTTTGCCCGTATCTCTCCCGACAGATTGGTGTCGCTTGCGAGGGAAAACTTTTTCCTATGCGACCTAAAAAGTTGTATAGTACAGGGCATATTGTCTGTAAACGGCTGAGAGCGAATCTCAGAAATCTGGGTCGCAAGAAAACAAGGATGTCTACAGCTTCATATAAAGTCTGTTTAGGCTTCGTTTGGGCTTAAAACGCAGTTTTTGTCCCGCTAAGCCAGGGATGATATTACACTGCGGGTTTTGAAGCAACAGGTAGAAAATTCTAATAACGCCACGCAACAAATGGAAGCGATACTAAAGGCGTAATTATTCTTAGTTAATCGCTAAGTTGCTACGCATTTAAATTGAATCCAGAGACGGGCAGGATGCCCGTTCCACAATAATTATAGAAAAATTGACTGTCAAATTAGGTGTACAACAGCTTATACCCGTGAAATCTTGGAAAAATACTTCTCGTAAATTCCAGCTTCGTACTGCCCTCGTCGTTCCCTTCGTTTTGCAAATCGTCGCGGCGGTGGGGTTGGTGGGTTATCTTTCCTTCGGCAATGGGCAAATTTTTCTGTAGCCAGCATTGACCCTTTGAATAGCCCACCCACTCATGGAAATCTTATGAAACTCCAAAGACAAATCCTCTTAACAACGATCGGGCTGGTTTCCCTTGCCCTTGTTCCCACCGTTGCTCTGCTGACCTGGACTTCCCGACACGCTCTCCTGGCACAGACTGAAGCACAAGGTAAGCAAGTCGCTCAATCCCTGGCTCGCAGTGCTCAGTTTGTTGAGAAAGTTCCCAAAGATGTGGAAAATACGATCGCAGACCATATGCTTGCCCAAGCCACGATCTCGGCTCACCTGGTTGCTATAGCTGAAGCAGCCAATCTCAGCTCCCAACAAATCAATCAACGGTTAAGTGCGATCGCCAAAAAATCCGTCGTGGAGGAGTTCTGGATTACGGATGAAACTGGACGGGCTTATTTGAAGAATGCTCCCTTCGCGTTCACGTTTAGTCCTGATCGGGCTAAACAACCCCAGGCGTCTATGTTTTGGCCCCTCCTAACAGGAGCAAAATCTACCGTTGTTCAGGATGCCCAGGTAAGAGAGTACGATAAGCAAATCTACAAATATGTGGCAGTAGCAGGGGTCGATCGTCGCCGGATTGTGCAGGTTGGGTATAACGCTTCGTTTATTGAGCGGTTGCGCCAACAAGTTGGAATCAATGGCTTGATCAAGCGATTGTTAACGAGTGGAGAAATCGGTGGGATCTGGGTGGTCGGTCTCAACGCCACCACCAATGCAACGGCTGTGGCAGACAATTCGGGATTGAGTCAAAAACTGAGTCCAACAGATACCCAAAGGTTGAAGGATAGTATAGCTCAAAAACTGACCCAAAGTTATCAAGCAGATGGTTTTTTGAAAGTTGCCACGCCGTTAATTGACGAGACAGGACAGATAACAGGGGCAATTCTGGTTTCACTCTCCACAAAACCTGTGCAGGCAGCGCTTCAGAATCAACTGTTATGGTCGCTGACAGTTTCAGCCGTGGTGCTAACAATCAGTTCGATCGTTGCCCTGCTGTTATCGCGGCGACTAACTCAGCCTGTGCTGCAATTAAGCGAGGCTGCATCTTCGTTGTCTACTGGCAACTGGGATCAAACTGTTCATGTCCAGGGGACTGATGAAATGCACGATCTAGCAACTGCATTCAACAAAATGAGCGGACAATTAAAGGAGTCTTTTGCAACACTTGAAGATAAAGTTAAAGAACGCACCGCAGAACTAGGAACCGCTAACGAAGAAATCATTGCCCTCAACGAGAGACTCAAGGAAGACAATCTCCGCATGGGTGCGGAATTGGATATCGTGCGTCAGATGCAGCAAATGATTCTGCCCAATGCTGAGGAACTGAAAATTGAAGGACTCGATATTGCCGCATACATGGAGGCCGCCGATGAAGTCGGCGGCGACTACTATGATGTCTTAAACACCGATGGCGTTGTCACTCTGGGCATCGGCGATGTCACGGGGCATGGACTTGAAAGTGCCATCTTGATGCTGATGGCGCAAACCGCCGTTCGTACCCTCAAGGAGATAGGTGAAGTAGACCCGGTTCGGTTCCTAGATGCGCTCAACCGCACCCTTTACAAAAACGTGCAGCGCATGAAATCTGAGAAAAGCCTCACCCTAGGGATTTTAAATTACTCCCAAGGACTCGTCAGCATTAGCGGTCAGCATGAAGAAACAATTATTGTGCGAAACGGTGGACAGGTAGAACGTATCGATACGATGGATTTAGGTTTTCCTATTGGCCTCCACGATGACATTGCTGAGTTCATCAGTCATATTTCAATTGAGCTACAGCTAGGAGAGGGGATAGTGCTATATACCGATGGTATTCCCGAAGCAAAAGACATTAACAAAAAACAATATGGCGTGGAGGCGATGTGTGAAGTCATTAGCAAAAACTGGCATTTATCGGCTGGGGAAATCAAGCAAGCGGTGATTGACGATGTGCGGCGACATATTAGCACTCAAAAAGTATTTGATGATATTACGCTGTTGGTTGTGAAGCGGACGGAATTAGGCCTCGAAACAGAGTCACAGCCTCAAGCAGCCGCATTGGTTGAGATCGATCGCCAATACCTCGAAACCATAAACTTATGACATCAAACGGGAAAATTGTCGTCGGGGCGATCGCCTTAGCAGTCAATTGATTTTAGATTTTAGATTAAAGAATTGAAGCATTGACCCCAGGGATAAATTCGGGGGGCAAGTTTCATCGAATACAGGTTTTTTATTTCTCCACACATTAATCTGGAGGCTTGTATCTTGGATGCTTTCGGTCAAATTTACGAAAAAGTGGTGAGATATCTCAAACGCAGCACCCCAAAAGAGGCTGAATCTCAAGACAACTCCAACCTGTAGTCAACTTCTAAATTTCTTTGATTAAATCTATCTAATGATATCTTGCATCAATCTAAAGAAAGCGATCGATCGCGGGATGAGCGCTCCCTTTATGGAAATTAGTGCATTCGGTCAATTAAAACTATTCACTCAAACCCTTTCTACATAGCGTAAGGCGCGCCAAGGCGCACCCGACCGACTCGTTCTGCAAGGGTAATTCCTATTCCTCTCAAAGCTTTTTCCGCTCTAAAACAGCTTTGTTCTATTTTTTCTTTGAATCAGAAACATCAGCAATCAAATCGTCTTTATCAACTTTCGGTACAAAATCAGGGCGTTCTTTGGATTCCCAACCGGGGGGGCGCTTGGAGTTATACCAGGCGACCGAGCCGATCGTAGTGGCAGCAATAAAGCCAATAACAAGAACTATTATTGGAGTCGTCAAGCTGACACTTGATTCTGGGACGGCCTGCTGCATCAGCAGCTCAATCATTACTTGCCTGATGGGTGCAACAACAACTGCTATGGGAGTGGTCAAGCTGATATCTATCATTAGGCTAAATCCTTATCTACTCTACTTTTACATTATCTTAAGTGCTAATGCCGTCTGGTTGATATATCGGAAGACAGAAAATTTGACAGAATTGTCGTCATAATGTTTAGAGGTTGAAAATAGGAGAGCAGATTTTATGCCGTTGGGGACAATAGCATTGCTGTTGGCTGCGAGTTTCAGCCTGGGTGCTTTACCGCTAACGAGATGGGCGGTGCGAGTGTTTAGCCGCCGAGATTTGAGGGCGCTGGGTACAGGGAATGTGGGGGTGTCGGCTGCTTTCCTTCACGGGGGGAAATTAGCGGGAATTGCTGCGGTGTTGGCGGAAATTGCCAGGGGTATTGTGCCGGTTTTGGCGGGGCGATTTTGCTTCCCGGATGCACCTGCGATCGCGATCGTCCTGTTAATTCCTCTAGTTGCGGGCAGATATGCGATCGCCCGAGGTGGAGGCGTGACCAACGCTGTTTGGGGTCTTTTGGTATTTTCGCCGCCGGTGGCTGTATCATCGGGCATTTGGGGGCTGCTGGTGTGGGGTTTGGCACAGCGGTGGTGGGGTGAGGGCGATCGGGCGAGACTCTTTGCTTCCCGTTGCGGGTGTCTGTGTACTCCTATCTGGGTTTGGGTGTGGGGACAATCAATGCCCGAATTTTTAGCAGCAACAGGATTAGCTTTGTTGTTAGCAGCAATTAATTTCAATCAGGGTGATGATATGGCTTTATCTAAATCAGAGCAATTGTTTTCTCTTGATGACTCCTTAGATGCTGCAATCTGCGGTGATAAAGCGGCTAAATTGTCTCAACTCAAACGCGCCGGGTTTAATGTACCTGCTGGTTTTATATTGCCATCGAAGGAAGAAGGAAGAAGGAAGAAGGAAGAAGGAAGAGGGAAGAAGGAAGAGGGAAGAAGAGATGAGGAAAATGCCGATCGACTGTTAATCAGTAATTCTGTAATCCAAAATCTAAAATCCCAAATCCCCAATCGAATGATTGTGCGCTCTTCTGCTGCGGGAGAAGACGGCGATATTAGTTCAGCGGCTGGACAATATCAAACTATTGGCCCTGTTTTCACTGAAGCAGAATTGCTCGACGGCATTAATCGCTGCCGCCAGTCTTATTGGACTTCCGAAGCTGTGGCTTACCGCCGACAGCGACAATTACCCGACACCCAAATGGCTGTATTGATTCAGCCTTATATTGACAGCCAATTTGCGGGAGTCATGTTCAGCCGCAATCCTTTAGATGGTGGTTCCCAGGTAATTATAGAAGCTTTACCGGGAGGAGCCGAAGCTGTTGTCGGCGGACAATGTACTCCGGTTCATTTAGAAATTGATTTTAGTCAACCTGAATTATTAGAAAACAAATTAACTGAACTTCAAAGTAATTCAATTATTGCTCAATCGATTTTAGCAGAATTGGTGAAACAAGCCCAAGCGATTGAAGCATTTTTTCACGGAATACCGCAGGATATTGAGTGGAGTTGGGACGGGGAAAAAGTTTGGATTTTGCAAAGTCGCCCAATTACTAATTTGCAGCCGTTTTGGACGCGCACTATTGCAGCGGAAGTGATTCCCGGTGCAATTCGCCCGCTAACTTGGTCGATTAATCGGCCGCTGACTTGCGGCGTTTGGGGAGAAATATTCAAGGTGGTTTTGGGCGATCGCGCGATCGGCTTAAACTTTAATGAAACGGCAACTTTGCTGGGTTCTCACGCCTATTTTAATGCGACTTTGTTGGGCGAAATTTTTCGGATGATGGGATTGCCGGAGCAGGGTTTGGAATTTTTGCTGAGAGGGCAAAAGATGGGCAAGCCGCCTTTGGGGAAGATTTTGCCGAATTTGCCTGGTTTGTGGCGTCTGGTGCAGCGGGAGAGGGCGCTCAATGCAGAATTTAAGGGCGATCGTAGTTCTATTTTCCTCCCGGCACTGCAAAGTCTGGATAAGGAAGAGGGAAGAAGGAAGAAGGAAGAAGGAAGAGGTTCGAGCGAAGAAGAAATATTAATGCCCAATGCCCAATGCCCAATGCCAGATTATCAATATTTAACGGAATTGTTGGAGAGAGCGGAGCAAATTCAGGAGTGGCTGAAACCGATTACTTACTACAATATATTAGGGCCGATCGGGCTGGCTATTCGCAAGGCTATTTTTCGCGTTAATGATGACTGGCTGGCTAATGACAGCGCTCCTGAAATTGCTTCGGTGCGAGCTTTACAGCATTTGGCTCAGAAATTGCGGCAAGCTGCTTTTTCGCAGCCTGACGAAACTATTTCAGTCGCAGATTTAGCACAGACATTTGCGGAGACTCCGGCTTTACAAGCAGAATTTGAAAAGTGGCTTGATATTTACGGATATTTGAGCGAAGTGGGAACGGATATCGCTGTTCCTACTTGGCGAGAACAACCGGAAATTTTTCAAAAGTTGCTAATAACTATGGCTCAAAAAGCCGAAACTAATTTAGTGGAAAAACGTGAAATAGGATTGAGTTTTTTGCAGAAGTGGCGATTAGATAAATGTCAAGAAAGAACTCTTGTCAAAAACCAAATTAGCGAAATTTACGCGCGGTTGTTGGCTCACCTGCGCTGGACTTTTTTGGAGATTGAAGCTTGCGGATTGGCAATGGAGGTGTTTCAGGAAAGCGGGGATATTTTTTATCTGGAATTTGGGGAAATTCAGGAGTGGATTCGTAGCGGTGCGAGTGTTTCGTTTAAGGATACAATTAGGGAAAGGCGCGATCGCCTGGTAGCCGATCGCGATCGCCCGATTCCCCCCGTGGTCTACGGCAATTTGCTGCCCAATTCTCAGACAAGGGCGATCGACTCCGCAACATCGGGAACTAATATCCTCCAGGGAATTCCGGCGAGTATTGGCCGTGTCGAAGGCTTTGTCAAGATTTGCCGCACGGCGAGCACAGATTTAGGAGAAAATGCGATCGCCGTAGTCCCCTACACCGATGCAGGGTGGGCACCGCTGCTATTAGGAGCAACAGCAATTATCGCCGAAGTTGGTGGCCAACTATCTCACGGAGCAATAATCGCTCGCGAGTACAAAATTCCCGCAGTCATGAATATTTCTGAAGCTACAACTCGCTTGCGAAACGGTCAAAAAGTCAGAGTAGATGGGTATCTCGGCACTGTAGAATTGCTCGAATAAACGGGAAGAAGAGTATAAAAACTTGTTTGTAGTAACGTGAGTTTGACCGTCAGGCGATCGCCCTGGTAAACTCAAAGTGCGATCGGCATTTCTCACTCAACTTTAACTAAAGTGTAAGTAGGGCTTGCTGAATAATCGATAGCCAACCAAGAGCAGGAGCGATCGATATATTCAAGCTTGGTTAAATATAAGTTG
>NZ_JAUPTE010000012.1:0-112489 GCF_036701705.1 Microcoleus sp. w1-18aA5
GGAGCTCCACGTAAATATGATGGCAAGGTTGACTGCCATGATTTGAGTCGTCTTAATTTCGTTAAATACCTAAAACCGGGAGTTTCATTATATACATTGATTGCGTGGAGTTGTTGTTTAAATTGCCCAATTTGTTTGGTTTGTATCTCTGAAGTTCAAGCCAACGGCAAAATCAAAAATGCTTTATTGTTTAGCACTGATATTCACCTACCACCTGAGCAAATTCTTGAATATTATCAGGCTCGCTTCCAGATTGAATTTATTTTTCGTGATGCCAAGCAATTTACAGGATTGTCTGATTGTCAAGCTCGTCATTTACCACGGCTTGATTTTCACTTTAATGCCAGTCTAATTGCCTTAAACTTAGCTAAACATCAACTCTCTAGTTGTCATTCATCTGCCAAGTCGTTTGTGTTTTCTATGGCCTCTTATAAACGTCTGGAATTCAATAAGCATCTACTTTCTACCTTTATTGATAAGTTAGATTTAGACCCGGATTTGATTTTAAATCACCCTAACCTTCCTTCAGTCTTGTCTTATGGTACTCTGGCTGCTTAAAAACTGTCCGGAGTATTGTAACTAATGACTAATAACTAATGACTCATGACTCATTTTTCAACTGCATCTGATCGAACAGTTGCAGGGCTGATCGCCAAACCAGATAACCTTGATCGTTAAGGTGCAAGCCGTCTGTGCTGAGTTCTGTTGGCAAATTGCCGTCAGCATCCGCAAACAGCGGGTACAAATCCAGATACAAAACATTTTCCGAACTAGCAATTTCTTTCAGCCGTCGATTTATTGCCCTAATCCGACTGTTAGGAATCGCCAACAGGCGATCGCGATTTTCCCAAGTAGCTTGTTCCCCGCTATGGGGCAAAATCGACTGCACAACCACTTGTGCTTTGGGGTGAGCCCACCGCAAATCGCGAATAATCTGCCGCTGGTTGTCCAAAATCCCTTCGTCGGTGCTTCCCCGTAACAAATCGTTAATCCCAATCATCACAAACACAGTATCCGGGGCAGTTCTATCGAACAACTGCAACCGCTTCAGCAAACCCAGGGAAGTCTCCCCCGAAATCCCTTGATTCAGCCAAATTCGATCGACTGGTAACAGCTTAGTCGGGAACCACATACTTAGAGAATCCCCAGCCAAAACACTCAGTCTTGAGGGTCGATTCGCCGCCGCCGCCTCAGCTTCGCGACCTAACTGCGTCACCCACTGCTGGTAAGTCCATTTATGTCGCGGTCCTGGAACGGGCACGTCTAGCACTGCCTTTGCAGAGATCACCGGTTGGCCCATTTGTTCCTGGGCCGCTTCTGCCGTCACCGCATCATTCGCCTGGAAGCTTTCTGTCAAGTTGTGTCCCCGCAGCAGTAGTTGAGCGACTGTAAGTATCAGTACCCCGTTCGTCACCAAAGATAGCAAAGCCCAAACCGGAACAGCTTTCGATCGGCTAACTTCCATCCCTAAGAGGGATTTATGAGTTCTACTTCTGCTACCTCCTCCAAACTTCTCCATAAACTCAAGCTATTTGCAGGCTTCACACCGAATAATTTGCACTGATTGCTGCATCAAATTTTACCGCTCAATTCAAGCCTCAATTCTTGTAGTAATCAAGCACTGTGCTGTGTTGGGCAAGGGCGGCGATGCAGAAGTTTGCTTTTTCGCACTACTTTACCATAAAAAATCTGCCTACCAAACTTTCTGGCACCGGAATCGGATTTGTCAAAGCCGCTGCTGTGCACAAAAATATATCTAAAACTTACCGAAATTACCCATTTCTGATGCTAAAATCCAAAAATGAAAAAATTAACCATAACTGAAGCAGCCAAAATTAAAGGTGTGAGTGCTTCCACCTTACGCAGGTGGGAAGCCGAAGGCAAGCTAATACCGGAACGCACCGCTAACGGTCACAGACGCTATGACCTAGCTCATCTTCTGGGCTTAAAACGCGAGGGCGCTTTAACCGTTGCTTACGCTCGGGTTAGCAGTCACAACCAAAAAGATGATTTAGACAGACAAAAACAAGTTTTGGAATTGTTTTGTGCATCTCAGGGGTGGCAATTCCAAATCATTGAGGATATAGGTTCTGGAGTTAATTACAGTAAGGGGGGTTTACAACATCTAATTCGGGCGATCGCAGACAATCAAGTAGAAAGGTTGGTATTAACTCACAAAGACAGACTGCTGAGATTTGGTTCTGAACTAATTTTTAATTTGTGCGAACACTTTGGGACAGAGGTAGTGATTATAAATCAAACCGAAAATACTAGCTGTGACGAGGAGTTAGCTAAAGATCTACTAGAAATAATCACTGTTGTCTCCGCCCGCCTTAATGGTAGCAGGGATCCCAAGAACAAGCGCATCGTTGAAGAACTGAAAGCAATTGCCGGTAAACTCTAATCAATACACCAGCTTGCAAAGTTCGTTAGTTACAGATTCTCAATTCCCAATTATCAATTATCGGCGCACATCTCATGCAATCGGAAAATACTATATGTAAGGCGCTGCATAATAGCGGCATAATTTTGATTTTTTTGTCAGATGGGATCTCTTCGCCCGAAGGCGTGTATTTTCACAGCAGGCGGGACACCCCACAATAATCATCATCAAATTGTGCAACGCCATATGTCAGCCATTAAAGGTCAACTAAACATAAAATTATGCCCGCGTTCGCATGGAAGATTGAAACGCGAGCACAACGATAGACAGCAATAAGTAGGCGGATTTCAGATTGTGGTTTTTCTGAATAAAGGCGTGAATTAGCTGATAAATAGCTAATGTAGGACACGAAAGCTGAATTGGTCGCTCTCTTTGCACGCTCTACAGTTTGGTAGTCTTGCCTCCAGAACCCCCACCATAACCGCCGTAGCTGGTCTCACTTCTGTTATCCAAGCTCGTTTCCTTCACAAACCCAGTGTAAGCTTCCATCCCGTGTTCGCCGATATCCAAACCTTCAGCCTCCTCTAAAGCAGAAACGCGGATACCCAGCAAAGCTTTGAGTGCCAGCCAAAAAATCGTACTCAGCAGCACGGTCATCCCACCTACAGAGATAATGCCGACCAACTGCGCCCAGAGTTGACCGAAACCTCCGCCCACAAGCAATCCGGCTGCCGGGCCTGCGGTATAAATTCCCGTTCCAGGCCCGTCAGCAAACAAGCCCACTGCCAGAGTTCCCCAGATGCCGCAGACTAAGTGAACTGAAGTTGCCCCTACAGGGTCGTCAATTTTCAAGTTGTCGAAGAAAGTTACGGCGAAAACTACCAGGATGCCCGCGATCGTGCCAATAATGGCAGAGTTGGGCACGTTGATCCAAGCGCAGCTAGCTGTTACGCCGACTAAGCCGGCGAGGATGCCGTTGATAATCATCGAAAGGTCGGGTTTGCCCAGGTACAGCCAAGCAGTAATGGTTGCAGCAATTCCCCCGAAGGCGCCGCCGGTGTTGGTGGTGATCGCAATGTGGGCGATCGCATTTGGATCGAGTGCCATTGTCGAACCGGGATTAAACCCGAACCAACCCAACCACAAAATCAAACAGCCCAGAGTGGCAATGCTCATATTGTGTCCCGGCATCGCCACAGTATCGCCGTCGCGGTACTTGCCGATCCGCGGCCCCAACAATGCCGCTCCCATCAAAGCAGCCCAACCGCCTACCGAGTGAACCACTGTCGAACCGGCAAAATCCCAGAAGCCTGCTTTTGCCAGCCAGCCACCGCCCCAAATCCAGTGTCCGGTAATCGGGTAAGCAATTCCTACTAGCAGCAAGCTGAAAATTAAGAATTCAAGGAATTTAATTCGCTCTGCAACGGCTCCAGAAACGATCGTCGCAGCAGTTCCCGCAAAAACTAATTGGAAAAAGAATTTAGCGTTAAGAGGCACTCCCGTCCAGTTTAATGAGCTGAAAATGCCTTGATAAGCGTCTCCTGTGGCGGGGCTGTTGTCGGCTACATTCCACAGAAAAAATCCGCTGCTGCCGATAAAATCGTTGCCGTCGCTGAACATTAAGGCAAAGCCGATCGCCCAAAATGCGATCGTAGAAAGCGCAAAAACAATCAAGTTTTTGGACAACACGTTAACCGCATTTTTCTGACGGCAAAAACCGGTTTCCAACATACCGAAACCGGCGTTCATAAAGAACACTAGCATCCCCGCCACCATGACCCACATCGTATCCAGCCCCACCTTAAGGCTGGCTAATTGTTCCTCGGTGGTTGGTGCGGGAGCTGTTTGGGCTACCGCCGCATATCCCCACACCAAGAAGATGATTGCAGCTAAAGGTATGCAGGCTTGCCAACTTGGAGTGAGGCGGGCGATCGCCCGTGATAACTTCTTCAACCTGTTGACTTTCGTAAAAAATTTAGCTGCTGGCAAATTTAAAGCCTCGCGCCTGACTTGTTTCGACTTTTTCTTTCCGACAGTCATTTTAATCACTTTTACCCTCTTTACGGCTAGTAAGCTCAGCAATATTCGGAAAACTTTCCAATCTTACTACAAAAGTTTATGGATTATTTGTTGAGATTGAGATAGTTATGATAGCCTAGCTCTTCTAGTTGATTTTGTTTTTTCAGTACAGATTCGGACAAAGTTTTGCGGTAATGCAAAACTCGCTCTAGCAATTCTGGCTGATGAGCTGCCAGTATCTGAACTGCCAGCAAGCCAGCATTCTTAGCGTTGCCGATCCCCACTGTTGCTACGGGTATCCCGGCTGGCATTTGCACGATCGAGTACAGCGAATCTACCCCTTGCAGGTGGCGGCTCGGTACAGGCACCCCAATTACGGGCAAGGGGGTTAAAGATGCTACCATACCCGGAAGGTGCGCCGCTCCCCCTGCTCCTGCAATAATGACTTTCAAGCCTCGTTGGTGCGCGGTTTGGGCGTATTCCACCATGCGCTCAGGGGTGCGGTGCGCCGAGACGATCGCCACGGAGCAAGCAACACTGAATTCTTCGCAAACTGTGATCGCATCTTTCATTGTTGGCAAATCCGAATCGCTACCCATGATAATTCCAACTGTCGCTTGATTCATAAAATTTTCAGATTTGAGATTTCAGATAAATGCTAATTTTAAATGATTGCGTTAACTCAAATTTAGATATTTTGTACCAAAACTGACCCTTCAAAGCAATTTTGCCACAAGCCCCCGTCTGAGCAGCCCTGGAGCCAGCAAAAAGCAAAAAGCTCCCCATCCTCATCGCCAGCCACCGGATTTATCCGTAGCGAATATTAAATCTAAAATCTAAAATCTAAAATCTAAAATCGGATGACTGAAGCCACAACCCCAACTGCCACACCCACAGATATTCTCAATGCTCGCCTCCCCGGTTGCAAGGATTTGCAGATGCTTGCTGTTGACGAAACGGGAATAATTCAAGAAGTTTTACCGATGGACGCCGTATTTAAACGGATTTGTCCTCCCCATTTGCACGTGCTTGATATAGCAGGCGATTGGCTTTCTCTGGGCGGTGTTGACTTGCAGATTAACGGGGCCCTCGGTTTTGCTTTTCCCGATTTAGAAAGCAAGCATATTGAAATTTTGCCAAAAATTTGTCAATTTCTGTGGAATCAGGGAGTGGATGCTTTTTTGCCGACTTTGGTGACAACTTCGGTGGATAAGTTTAGGCGATCGCTCTCGACTATAGCTGATTATATCCGTACTGCAAAAACTACTGTTGCCGCAACCAATAAAGCCAAAACAGCGGAAATTATCGGCGTTCACCTCGAAGGCCCTTTTCTCAACCCCCAGAAGCGAGGCGCTCACCCAGTTGAGTTTTTGCTACCGCTAACTATAGAAAATGTCAAGCAAGTTTTAGGAGATTGTGCCGATATTGTCAAAATAATTACTTTAGCGCCGGAGTTAGACAGCACTGGCGAAGTCATTTCCTATTTGCAAAGTTTGGGAATTTCCGTCAGTCTCGGACACTCCCAAGCGACTGCAGATCAAGCCCAACAAGCATTTGAGCGGGGAGCTTCAATGGTAACTCACGCTTTTAATGCGATGCCGAGTTTGCACCACAGAGAACCGGGTTTGTTGGGAGCGGCGATTGTTTATCCGGGCGTAAAATGCGGTTTAATTGCCGACGGGAAGCACGTTTGTCCGACAATGATAGATTTTTTGCTGCGCGCTGGTAGGTATCAAAAAGGCGTTTTTTTAGTGAGCGATGCTTTGGCTCCTTTGGGTTTGCCTGACGGTGTTTATCCTTGGGATTCCCGACAAATTGAAGTCAGAAAAGGTACAGCTTGGGTAAGATTAGACTACCACTCGCCCCTGGAATCTGCTACTTTGGCAGGTACAACTCTGCCGCTGTTGGCGGGAGTTCAGAATTTGGTAGAGTGGGGAATTTGCGATGCCGAAAGTGCGATCGCCCTGGCAACTGAATCTCCGAGAAGGGCGATAGGAATTTCGGGAATTATTGGCAAATCGGCAGCTCAATTGTTGCGCTGGAATTTAAATGTGGCGACAAAGGAATTGACTTGGCATCGACTCTTTTAGCCTGTTATCCCATTTTAGATTAAAGAACCTAAAATGGGGGAATGGGAGAACTGGTATTATCACATCGATTTGAGATTTTAGATGTGCCATTTTAATCTAAAATCTCAAATCGCAAATTTAAAATCGGTTGTGGCAAGTTCCACATTTTCCGAACCGAATTGCTATATAATATCTAACCGTTGGCAATAACTCAGCAGCAGGCAGATCGATGAATTTGGTAGACGACAAGACTATAGTTAGACAGTATTTTAACTCGACGGGATTCGATCGCTGGCAGCGAATTTACGGCGAGGGCCAAGTCAATAAAGTTCAGCTAGACATCCGCACCGGGCACCAGCAAACGGTGGATACAGTCATCAAATGGCTGCAAGCTGACGGCAATTTGCCTGGGCTTTGTGTTTGCGATGCTGGCTGCGGTGTAGGCTCTCTGAGCATTCCTCTGGCTGACGCTGGGGCAATTGTTTGCGCTAGCGATATCTCTGAAAAGATGGTAGCAGAAGCTTATGATCGATCGACAGCAGTTCCCGGCAAGCTCTACAACATCTCCTTCGCCGCCCAAGATTTGGAAGCTTTAACCGGCAAATTCCACACAGTGATTTGTTTGGACGTGCTAATCCACTATCCTCAAAATAAGGCGGCAGAAATGATCGCACACCTAAGTTCGATCGCCGAATCGCGACTAATTCTTAGTTTTGCACCCAAAACTTTAGCACTCACCGCCCTCAAAAAAATTGGTGAACTTTTCCCCGGCCCCAGCAAAACTACCCGGGCTTACCAGCACCGCGAAGCTGATATTATCAAAATCTTAGAAAACAATGGTTTTGTTATTAACAGAACAGCGATGACTAGCACTAGCTTTTACTATTCTCGCTTGCTAGAAGCTGTGCGGAAATAGGTTAAAAATATCTGCAAAAAAGCTAATTTCTCATCAGCATAGGGTGCGCCCCGCGCACCTTCCCTTCCCAGAGTTAGGCCAGTGAACCTCCATACTATGCGATTGCTTTGCGGACGTTCGCAATTACAAGTAAAACACGCACCGCGCACCTTCGACATCAAAAATCAGATGTTTTTCTATCTTCCTTCTTCCTCCTTCCTTCTTGCCTCTTCCTGACATCCGTTACATCCGTTACATAATCCGTTGCCGAACTTCCTTCTTCCCAATTGAATAAATATTATGTCAACGCTAATTTTAATCCGCATTTTCATAGCAGCCGCGGCCCTCTTTGGAGGTTTATCCGTTGCAGGCGGTGCTTTCGCCTCCCACGCTTTGAAAAATCAATTGAGCGATCGAGCTTTAACCATTTTTGAGACTGGCGCCCGATATCAAATGTACCATGCCCTGGCTTTATTACTCGTCGCTTTACTCTTGAGCCGCGCCCAAGAGTCTCAAACCTTTTTTGCAGTGGCTGGATGGGCTTTTATTGCCGGCACAATCATCTTTTCAGGCAGTTTGTACGCCCTGAGTTTGAGCGACATCAAATGGCTGGGTGCAATTACGCCGCTGGGGGGAGTGGCTTTTATTATTGGTTGGGGATGTTTGGCAGTTGCAGCTTGGAGTTTTAAATAGAGATTGGCAATTCCCAATGCCAAATCCCTCGGCGATAGTTCCGCTTTTTGACCCCATGCCCTATGCCCTATGCCCAATTCCCTATGCCCTATGCCCAATTCCCTAATTATCAAACACATCCCTGGAAAACATCTCTGTCAAAGTACGCAAGTAAGGTACAAATACCGTTAAATCTTCAGCAGGAAGCCGCTCACATATTTCCCAAAACAAAATCAGTAGCATATCCTGCACTAGCTCCCAACTTACATGAAGTTTCGGGTACAACATCACGCAAATTGGAAACAATTCTTGCTGTACCGGGTGAATGCTACCTTCCAAAACGCACCAGCACAAATAGCTTTGAAAAATCTCGACATCTCGAATACCAGAAATTTTTACCTCGTGATCGCTCAAATACCCGCTGCTGCTGCGGTATCCTTGATGCTGGGCACTAGCTCGATCGTACACTGCACTAGCAATTTGAGTCGTGTGCTGCAACAAATGCTGAACCGCTAATAGAGCTCTTGAATTCGGGGGCTGATTCGCCGCAGCCTCGTTAATCTCTCCGTAGGGAATGTGCAGGTAGTCGTCTACAACTTTTAAGTAGGGCGCAAATTCGGCTCTCTCTGACTCCGAAAGACATCCTAACAAGATTTTGCTAGTGTATTGAAATTCCATTGTCACAAATCCCAGCACTAACGGATCTGTCTCTGAGTATTTTCGCCTCACTTTGATAATATCTTTTCCCACCAGCACTGACAAGCGGAAAACAGGTTCTCTATCCGCATAAGCGTCTATTGCTTTCCGATATAAGGTGCGAGCATCGGCGGAAATTTCTAAAGAATTAATTAAGCTCTTATCGATCGCGTGCCGCTGTATTTGTTTCCCTAAAAGAGCTTCTACTCTACTCCAAGCTATCTCGCTGGCTAATTTCAGGGTATCTGTCAATTTGTCAACTATTGGGGCTCTATTTCCCTCAAAATTAATTAAATCGAGGCTTGGGAGAATTTGGCGTGGCGCTTGGTTCTCTCGTGCCGCAACTGTACTGTAATATTTTTTTGCCCAGCTAACTGCGAAGGAAGAAACGCTGACACATTTAGCTTTTAGGAGTTGGTCAGTGTCCGATCCGGTAACACCTTGAGACGCCTGACTTGCGGCCTGTTGAAGTTGCTCTGCTGCTGGTAAAGATTTTGAAGATATTTGTGAAATACCCATCATGATAAACCTCGTTTTTTTATTAAGTCGCACCCGATCGATTCCCCTAATTTTTAACGTTGTTAACTACAATTTTCTGCATTTGTACGCTGACAGTCATCAGCCATTACGCTTAAAGCTATAAGCTATTTGGCTCGACTGCCTGCATCTTTTATAAACTGCACGTTAATAACATTATTGATTGTGCGCTCGATCACCATCACCCTGTGATCGCGACAGTTATTTATTTTTTTGACCTATAAAGAGGACGGGAAATAAATTTAATTTGTCTTAAAATCTGATAATTAAAGTCAAATCTGCCTCTAAAAAACTGTTGCTTGAAATACTTTATCTTTCTTTTGGATCGCTTTGGTTTAGCGCCCTAATCTCTTAAAGAAGCTAGGCTACAGCACGATCTAGCGATGACTTTGGTTAATTTATTTCTATAGGTGAATTAAAAATGTATTTTGAGCCTGACGATTGTTATGAAACCCTAACAAATTTAACGCTCGGCTTTTCTAAATAAAAAATTAAATTTGAGATGAGAATCAGATTTATGTGCATTTAGTTAATGCCATTGCCAGGGCAGTTTTTTGTGATCAGTTGTTTAGCCGTGAAGCGAAGCTATCCCGTAGGGAATCGCCCGCAATAGATCGTCGTCCATTCGATCGACAAACTACCCTTCAAAACCGGAATGAGCGAGTGACTCGCCCGGTAGCCCGCACATTTTGCCAAATCTGGCGGGATCGAGTACTGCCGGAGGCGGAACCCTGTCCCTACAACGATAGGATTAGGTTGATTGGACACCACGGGCGATCAATCCTCACAAACAGCACGGCCAGTACGTCTTTAAGGCTATGGCTTCGGGTAGGATTAGTAGGACGAGAGGAAGTGGATAAAATGAGCGCTAGCAGCAATTCAACAGAAATTAAGTTCGGAACCGATGGGTGGCGGGGATTGATTGCCCATGACTTTACTTTTGCCAACGTGCGAAAAGTCACCCGGGCGATCGCCAGTTACCTAGAAACCGCTTACACCAAAGACCGACCAGTTCTAGTCTCCTACGATACCCGCTTTCTGGCAGACGAGTTCGCCCGCACCTCGGCGGAAGTATTGGCAGATTTGGGATGGACTGTGAAAGTGGTCGATCGAGATTGCCCCACACCAGTCATCGCCTACAGCGCCAAGCATCTCAACTCCGCAGGAGCCCTGATGTTCACGGCTTCGCACAATCCCGCACCTTACTGCGGCATCAAATACATTCCCGACTACGCGGGCCCGGCTACCCCGGAAATTACCGATACAATTGTGGCAAATATTGCTGGTGCTTCTGATGCCCCAGCCAAAGGCAGCCACAACGATAAAATATCCAGTTTTGACCCGAAACCCGAATATCTGAAGTTTCTTTATACTTTGATCGATGTGGAGCGGATTCGCTCTGCTAAGTTGAAGGTGAAGTACGACGCTCTCTACTCGACCTCTCGCGGCTATCTCGACGGCGTTTTGGAACACTGCGGCTGCGATGTCGAAAGTTTTCACACCTACCGCGACGTGCTGTTTGGTGGCGGAATGCCCGAACCCAAGGGGGAACAGTTAGTTGAGTTGGTGGAAGCTGTTAAGAAGGATTCGGCGGATTTGGGTTTAGCTACCGATGGCGACAGTGATCGCTTTGGTATTGTTGACGAGTTGGGAAATGTCTTGACTCCAAATACTGTACTGTTGCTGCTGGCGCGTCACTTGGTTAAGAATAAAGGATTGACTGGGGCGATCGTCCGTACAGTCGCAACTACCCACTTGCTGGACAATTTGGCCGCCAAGTATGGTTTAACAATCTACGAAACCGCAGTCGGTTTTAAATACATCGGCGAAAAAATGCGGGAAACTGCAGTACTCATCGGTGGCGAAGAGTCGGGCGGTTTGAGCGTTTTGGGTCACATTCCCGAAAAAGACGGGATTTTGGCTGATATGCTAGTTGCTGAGGCGATCGCCTATGAAGGCAAACCGCTTTCTCAGCTAGTCGAAGAAGCCATTAAAGAAGCCGACGGCCCCCTGTACAACAAACGTTTGGACTTGCACCTAGAAGAAGCCCACAAAGCAGCCGTTTTGGAATCTTTTACCAAGAATCCCCCCACAGAAGTAGCAGGTATCGGCGTTAAGGAAATCGGCCGCAAAGACGGAATTAAACTTTATCTTGAAGACGGTGGCTGGGTACTGCTGCGGCCTTCGGGAACCGAACCCTTGATGCGCGTTTACATGGAAACCAATTCTGTGGAAAAAGAAAGCCAAGTTGCCCAACACATGGAAAAGGTAATTGCCCAGTTAGAACCTGTTTAATTTTCTACCTATTCCAACCGGGGTTTTTCCCCTAGCGCTTGGGATTGTGAGGTGCGCTTGGCGCACCTTACGTATTTTTGATAACTGCTGGGTCAGTTATAGATTTGCAATACACTTGGATTTGTTTAAGTTTGGGAAGTGTCAATTTGTTTATGTTTGTTAAATTTTTAATTAATTAAAAAAATCCTCTATTTTTCCGCATCTACTTGACTTTTCCCCTAATCGTATTTTAGACTATTATATAATGGGATGGTTGCAAAAATAAAAATTTTACACGTATTGGAATTATAAAAAAAGTATACAAGTTAAATTACTAGCCTGTCAACCGGTTTATGAAAACAATTCCTCTGCTCGCCATTAGTTTTTTAGTAGCAATTTTAGTAAGCGCGATCGGCATTATTTCAGTGCAGAACGCTGCCCCCGTATCCTTAAACTTTATCTTTTTTCAATCGATACAAATGCCCGTAGGAGTAGTATTGGCAATGAGCCTGAGTGCAGGACTTATCGGAGGTGCGCTACTGCAACCGCTGTGGAACCTTTCAGATTCCCAAAACTCGCGTCCTAAATTTCAGGCAAATCCAGAAGAATCCGACACCGCACAATATTAAATAAATTTGATCCCTTAGAGGGAATATACGTGACCGTCAATCAGCAATCGAGTAATTCCCTTAGCTCGCAAATAAGGCGCTGCTTTTTGCAGCATACTGCTGTCAGGAATCTTGAAAACTCTTTGATTGCGAGTAGCAAATCGGCGGGCCACTCGGTGATTGTCAAACACTGCCAGGGTTTTCTCGCGAATTTCCGCCGCCGGAATTTGACCGAGTTCGCCAAAAGCTTTTAGAGGTCTAGTGATTAACTCTGCCGCACGATCGACCACCAAATAACAAATTTTGGGCAGAGATGCTTCGCTTAAAGGCAAAACTTGAATCAGTCCTGTACCCCGAAGCTCGTTAGCGAAGCCCTCGAAGAGGATCGACTCGCCCGACGATAGTGAACCCAGGAGACTGCCTTCAAACAGAGAGTCTTCATCCTCTACATCTTCGTCGAAGTCGTCATCTAAATCGTCTTCATCCTCATCATCATCCTCATCATCCTCGTCGTCGTCCTCGAAATCCCTAAAGTCTTCACCTGCCAGCAGCCCTTCTGCTGGCAGCATTGCCTTTAGTTCACCAGTCACAACAGCGCGGTGGCTTCGATCGGCAATATTGGCTGCTTGGGCATCTGGCAAATCAGAAACATCTAAATCAGACTCTACATTGCCTCGAATTTCTGGTTCTGCAACTGGTTCAGGGACTGAGTTAGAACGCTTTCGGATTGTCGGTCTCGAATTTGAGGCTGACGGCAGGACAGGGACTGACTCCGACAGGGGGACAGCTACAGGATCGGTTTCGCCATCTGCCGACGACTCAGTAGTCGCCTCTGTCGGTTCAGAAACACTGCTGCGATCGGACAAACGCTTTTGTTTTTGCTGCACTAGAAATTCGTATTCCGGCTCCGACAAAGCCCCCTGAATGATGCGCCTCACAGTCGAACTGCTCACTCCGTAGCGCTTTGCCAGAGTGATAGTATTCTCGTTAGACTGTCGGTACAGCCTGATGAGTTCGCGTTTATCGGAATCGGAGAGTTTTGTAGGCGTCATGCCAAGTTTTCCAGCAAAAAGACGTGAAAAGACGCAGGCTAGCAGTCAGCGAACTATGATTTTTGATTTTCGATTTCAAGCCCAGAGATGCCGACAAGGGCAAAAAAGCTGTCGCGTCGCCATCGCTTGCCAAAGCAACCCTAATCTCAAATCGCTAGGCTGCGCGACGACTGCGTCTGCTCTGGCGAGAACGGGTTGAGATGTCATGTTCCAAGATAGCTCCAATGCCGAACAGGATGGCGCTGAAAACAAAAAAGACTTCCAGCAAACTGCCGCTTTGATAACTACCCTCAGCCTGAGTATCGCGCCATTTAAAGTACATATCTGCGATGTAAAGCGAAAAAGTTGCAGCCGCAATCATTCTCCAAGATTGGGAAAAACGTCCTCCCCAAAACGCCAGCAGCAATGCAGTAGCAATAATCAGCAGAAAAACATCCCCAACGATGTAAAACAAATTGATTGCGTTTTTGTGAGGCGCCAGTTGCTTATCAAGTGCCATCACCCATGCGGGAGCTTTGATTTCTGCTTCTTCTTCGGGTGCTGATGCAGCATCATCGGTCGCGGCTGCTTTTGCCTGTAACTTAGACGAATTTTCCAAAGCAGGCGCTCTTCCTGTGGCAGCGGTTGCTGGTGCAGATGTCACTACTTCTTCTTGAGTGGCTGCCGGAGCCATTCCTAGCTGGGCCCTCCAAGAGTCAGGTGCAGCAACCCAAATAGCTACAGCTATCCCGAAGGCTGCAATTCCCGCTAACAAAGCCCACTGCCAAATTTCTAGATTCAGCCGCTTGGAAGTCACAGCTACAACCATGCCCCCGATAAGTACCACATAGCTGGCCAGATAAAACGCATCTGCTGGAGACACGTCCGGGTCTAACCCGAAATAGAGTTCCCAAATCCCGAACAGCACGCCGGCTATGAAATAGAACAGCATCCCCAGACCTATGCCCAGCCAGACGTTGCGCCCACTGACCATGTGGGGGCTTTGCCAGTTTCTAAAACAGACTAAAGCCGCTCCCAAGTATGCTCCGCATTCAAAAATATAAGTGCCGATCGAGTACCACAGAGGTAAACCCTCTTCTGCAGAGAGGGGGACGCTGAACAGCAAAAAAAACAGCAGCGCCATGACAGCCCAGACAATGCCTGCAATCACTAGGGTCTGAGCTGACAGTAAAGATGAAGATGTAGATGACTTTTCTGAAGTGCTACTCATAGGGATTCCACGAGACCTAACTAGCGGTTGAACGGACCCCATCTCAATCTTTGATTGTAGATGAGGATTCTTTCGCCAAAAAAACTTAAAAAACCTAGATCTGACGCTTCCGGAATAACTGGCGTCCTCAGTGTGTCGTCGGGACTTTTGCCCTCGTACACTATAGAAAGACTAAGCAAGAATAATCTCTATTTACTAATTCAATAAATTAGTCGTTAGTCGATCTTTTACCCGGAAATATAATGATAGATATACGGTAGATGTCTCCACCATTAAGGTTTTTACAGTACCAAATCTATCTCTGAAATTATACCCTCAAAGGTTGAGGGAGCTGTTTTTTTGCTTTCACTCTTCCCCACTCGTATCAATGATTGTGAGTGGGAAATGCGATCAAAACTGAGTTAAATTGCCAGACCATAGGTGGCATCCAAACCGAATCAACAATTTGGTTGTCAATACAAGTTGGCAATCCAACTTGTATATCGCGTACCCCCTACAGTGCAATTATCTAAGCTGAATTATCTGGACCCAATTGTCTGAGAAATTGTCACAGATTTTCTATCCTGCGATCCACAACTTGTTGAGGGCTGATTGTTTCAGCCAATCTAGAAACTGAGTCCGATCCGGTGCTGGCATATCTTGCAGCACATCGCTCACTCCCTCCGCGAAGTCCGTATTGCCAAAATATGATTTGCCCAAGCGGTGGAGTTCTTGCAATAAGGTTTTGAGATGCTGCTCTTGCCAAGGAGGCACCTTGTGAGTTTGCAAGGGACTAACGGTTAGCCAGTTTTTTATCGCATCAGGGGAGTCTGCCTGGGGGAAGTTTCCCTGCTGAAATACCTTGGCGATATCTTTCTGAAACGATGTGGCTTGCCTTGCGCCTAAGAGGTCTTCTACATCGAAGTAAACAGCTTGGAGTAGCAGCAGACAAGCCTGCGCGAACAGTGGCGCTTTGGCTGCTTCATTCCCTGCCGGTTCTTCACCGGCAAGCTGATCTAAACGGACTTTTCCCCAGACGCTATATCGATCCGGCTCTTCTAGCAGAACACAGGCTTTGCCTCGGTTGTCGGTTAAGTCCCGCCACAAGGCTCTGGCGTCTTCTGCTTGTTTGCCGTTGAAGGCGCTGATCAGGCGAAAAGTCTGCCCCTGATAATTGAGAATGGGAATTTGTTGATCCCGTTTTGGGTGTTGAAAATTGGTTATTTCAACATCCTGCCGTTTCAGAATAAACATGACACTGCGATTTGACTCCTGTCATGGCCGAGGTGCTGTGCTTTTGACACTCCCGATGCCTAGAGGCGAGGGGATTCTTGATTCAGCGAGTCCACTTAAATTAGCAGGATTGCTCCCGATCACCCAGAGATGGTTCTCTTCTCAAGCGTTCCGATACTTTTTTGCTAACAAATGTTAACAATTATCTAAGCTGAGATTGTCTCTCAGCCTTGGCGTATAAATCAATGCACGAAGGAAAATCCCCCGCGCACAATTTACGACTGCTGTACTGGCAACGCTTGATTTTCGCGCTCGTGCCGAGCAGGCGATTGACTGTTTTGCTTTGATGCCGTAGAGGAAGCTTATATAGAGGCTCCGTACCATCAGGGATTTTCACCTGAGTCTTTCAATCCTAGTTCTACCACATTTTTATCAAATATCAAGTCGAGCAGAATGTTAGCCAACATAACTCAATATCAGCAAATTAGTCATTCTGACTCAGCTCATACCTCAAATCAGGGGACGAGTTCTGGTTTTTCGGTAATGCGGTCAGCGTTTTAGGCTTTGCCACTAGGCGAGGTTAACATAACCCATAGACATCTGGGAAAAAGCACCTGTGACTCTTTTGCTGTCTGAGTTCCATCTTAATTTGGGGAGAGATATCCGATCGACCAAATATTGGGGTTTCAACTCGACCTCTAAATACTTTACCCGAGTTTACGTCCTACCTAGTTTTGATTGTAAATTGACAATTATGCGGTTTGCAGGTGAGTCCCTCCAGCTTTTGTCAGATACAGTCTTGAAGGCAAAGGCACTCTCATCATCTTGGTTTTTTTCCCGAACCATCGCGCTGCAAGCCATATTTTTCTAGATAAAAGCGGTTTCTGCGTAAGTCATCAAATAATTTACTTGCTCGATCGCACACTGCACCGATACAATAATGTTGTTAGCAATTTTTGAGTTGGGTGCGTAACTCAGTTGGATAGAGTAGCTGCCTTCTAAGCAGCGAGCCGCAGGTTCAAGTCCTGCCGTACCCGTTACACAAATTTAATGATATCAAGGGTTTCAGCAGTTTTCTCCTGCCAAGAAAAGAGAGGCTGAGATATTATTTGCTTCGGATTTGTTTTGGATGACCGAAATCCAAAACAAATCCGAAGCAAAAGCCCCACCTGCCAAACTGGGCGAATCTTCCTGCTTCTGGGCGATCGACACTGCTACCTTTCTGAGTATAGGTTTGACACAGCCGATGCTTTATCATAAAAAGTCTATTGTGTCAATAGACTAGATCCTGCGAGGTTCAAACAGCACCAGCAGCAGGTTGTGGGCCGAGTAGCCCTCAGAGGTTATCCTTAGTAATCAGGCTAGTTTCCGACAGGTTTGGATATGTTCCCAACAACTCTATTTAATGTTCCCCAAAATTTAATGCTATTACTCGACCGCAGCGCGATCGACCGATTAAAGCCCCTATTGGCGCAAACAACCGGAATGCCTATAGTTGCATCGGAAAATACGGCAACAATTGCGCTCGTATTGGTTGCTCTGGGAATTCTGGGTTGGGGATTTTATCGCGCCAGACCTTTTGGCAAACTGGGAATTTTGGCTTGGTTGCAGTCTGTTGCCCTGATGAGTCCCTGGCTGTTGTTCTTTGGTTTGTTCGCTGCCGGAATTTACCTCAATCTAGTTGCGGTATTGTTGCTGCTGGTGGCATCCACGGGATTATACATTTATCTGGGCCGGCAATTGCGTAAGGCTGCATCTGAGACAGTGCTGCCGCGACCGGATGCTGCTGAGGTAAAGTCCCAAAGCGATGCTTTCTCGGACCCTGACTCGCAGCCGACACCAGCCAAAGAAACCATAAAGATCGTCACCTCCTCGCCTGGGAATAATGAATCAGAAATAATTCCCGTTCCGGTGGAAGATCTCAAGGCAATTAAAGGCATCTTTGGAATTGATACTTTCTTTGCCACAGAGACGATTCCCTATCAAGATGGGGTAATTCTCAAAGGCAATCTTCGAGGAGACCCAGAACAAGTACACTCACGTTTGACGGCAAGTTTGAAAGAAAAATTAAACGATCGCTACCGTCTATTTTTAGTAGAAAATCAGGACGAGAAGCCCGTAGTTATTATCTTGCCCAGCACCAACGACCCGCAGCCCACAACCGTGTCTCAAAAAATCCTAGCAGTCGTCCTGCTGCTGGCAACAATTGCTACTAGCTTAGAGACAGGCGGTTTGCTGCTAAGTTTCGATTTCTTTAACTCGCCGGCTAGATCTCTAGAAGTTCTGCCAATTGCAGCGGGAATTTGGGCGGTTTTAGGATCTGGGGAAATTGCTCGCCGAGTGCTGGCAAATCGGTACAAGGTTGGCTTGAGTTGGCCGTTTTTTATACCAACTTTGCAGATAGGTTGTTTTGGAGCGATCGACCGTTTTGAGTCGCTGCTACCCAACCGTAAAGTTTTGTTTGACATCGCTTTTGCCGGGTCAGCGGCTGGGGGAATAGTTTCTGTGCTAATGCTGGTAACGGGTTTGCTGCTGTCTCACCCCGGCAGTTTGTTCCAAATTCCCGCAGAATTTTTCAAGGGCTCGGTTTTGGTGGGAACTTTGGCCAAAGTGGTTTTGGGTTCGGCGTTGCAGCAGCAGATTGTTGACGTTCACCCGCTGGTAGTTATCGGTTGGTTGGGCTTGGTAATAACGGCGATTAATTTGATGCCGGCGGGACAGTTGGACGGGGGTAGAATCGTGCAAGCCATCTACGGTCGGAAAATAGCCAGTCGCACTACTTTGGCGACTTTTGTGGTGCTGGCTATCGTTTCTTTAGTTAATCCTTTGGCTCTGTATTGGGCGATCGTGATTCTGATTTTACAGCGGAATCTGGAGCGGCCGAGCCTCAACGAGCTGACTGAGCCTGACGACGCTCGCGCGGCTTTGGGTTTGCTAGCTTTGTTCTTGATGATTGCTGCCCTGTTGCCTTTGACTCCGGCTTTGGCTGGCCGTCTGGGAATAGGGAATTAGCAGTAGTCGGGCATCTTTGGTAATAGGCTCTTGGGTTGCGGTAAATTAGTGGAATATAGGAATTGAGCGATCGAACTGGGAACTGAAGGGCGATCGGGTTCCTAACTACTAATTTCCCATTAATACCCGCGCCCAGGGCAATTTATCTACTACCAAAAGTTGATTTTTTTACAACCCAAAATTTGTTTAAACTCGATCGATTAAGTTTAAATAAGTTATCTGAGCCTATAGGATACAGTCATGGCTAATCAACTTCCTCCTGTATTGGTAACTTTTGATGCAGATGTTTTAATGACTGGCCGAACCCAAGTTTGGCAAGAATATGCGAAGGTGGGAACTTGCTATATCCCAGAAGTAGTGTACGACGAAATAGATCGTCTGACAGGGCAAGCGGTGGAAAAAGCTCAAGAGCAAGTAGCTAGAGAGTTTATGCGATTTTTTGCCGACAGCGGCTGGATTGCAACTGACGCTCAGGAAACACACCGCGCTCTCGAACCTTCGATCAAAAATCAAAGCAAGCCAGCAATGCTGGTGGTGGCGACGGCTCAGTGCGTTTACGGTTTGGCTCAAGAACACCCGGACGCATTGGTGATTTTTGTGTCCAACAGCCAGCCTCTGCTGAAGCGGCTGGCTTCTGTAGGCGCTACGAATCTCTGCGGGATTACCGGGGCGATGCTGTTAAATTGGGCGAGGAAAGGGGAACGCCCGCCGGCGGCGACTCAGCAATTGCAAAGTTTGATGCGTACCCTCGCCGAACGCAAATCGACTCAGCGCCATAACAGCAGAATTCAGGATGCTGCTGTTGGCCACACGGGGGCTTCTGCTAGTAAGTTAACGGGAACCCGCGGCGCTTCTGAGCTAAACTCGCCCAGCAGTTTTACTAAAACTAATAAAACGGGTTTGACTGAGAGCCGCAGTGCGAGTTCGCGGCCCAAAACACCGCGGCGTAATCGCGAGGAGGCGAGAGATTACGAGCCGGCTGTATATCGCATGAAACATATTACACCTCCGAAAAAAAGGGACAGCGGTTTTCTGTCTACTGTGTTCAATTTTTTGGGAGCGTTATTTTTCTTGACGGTAGCGGTAGGTATTTTGTGGCGAGTGTTCGATGTTAGGGGTTTTAGAAAGACTTTTGTGCCGGCTCTACCACAGCCTGTGCAACAATTTGTTAAGTCGATCGACCCTAAATAATCTGGTTTTCTGAAAATTTCACCTTCTGATGTGGCTGATTGGTGCTTTCGATCATCGTTAATCCTGCACCTTGGGAAACTGGAATAGCACGCTTGGTTCAAAAATGAGTTCCCTCCCCTAAATATAGCGGTAAGGTTTTTGTGGCGCACCCTACGGTTAGAATGTCTGGCATTAGTCCGCTGGGAATTTTCAACGGCTACTATCACAACAGAAGGCGAACGCTTCAATTTAGTGCTCTAAAAATTCCTTGCCATGCTGAACGGGAACGAAATAATTAGTGGATTAGCATTGGCTTTTGGGGGTTTTGCGTATGCTTTAGTATTTTTTGTTCTTCTTCCCTTCAGACAGTACGATTATGCAGCACCACTTGGGGCAATAGCAATGGCGATCGCCCTTACTGTAGCAATGAATTGGCTACTATCTGCATCGTTGCTAACCGGCTGGAGTTGGGTGGCTGCATTATTTGGTTTTCAGGTAGCCCTCATATTTTTTGGTAGCGTGTTTTTGGAAGATGGGCTGTACCTGCCAAATTTGTTGTTTTTGGGAACTATGATCGTAGGATATGTGAGCGTTTATACCAGTTTTTCACAACAAAAAACACTGGTAATTGTGGGTTTATGTACAGTATTTTTCCTAGCTTTAATGTACTTCTCTTTGATTGGTGGCTATGTGATCAAAGGCAAAAATCCGTTTCAGGGTTCTTCTACCCAGATGCTGCCACTGTTGAATCAAAGGGTAGAAATTATCCCCGACAATCCCAAACAATTTTATTTGAATGGTAAAACTGGCGAACTCACGCATATTTACCGTTATGAGGTGACTGTGAAACTAGATTCGGGAGGAGACGAGAGATTGATGTGGCCCTATGTTGATGTTTGGTGGCAGGATATTAAGGCTGCTAGCGAACAGAAATCGCAGTAATTTATATCATTTCCGGTGGCACCGACGGTGCCACCGAAATTGATATCATTCACTATTTAAAGCTGGTGCTGTTCCTTCTACAGGTCGAATAATGACCGATTTATTAGTAGATTGTTGCTGAAAAAGTGCCTTGAGTGCCAATTCAAGATTTTCTGCCATGACTATGCGGTTTTCGTAGACAGCAATAACTCTGACTAAAGTTGGCAAACTATTGCGCTCTGCTTCTAGGTAAAGAGGTTCCACATACAGTAAAGATTGTTCAATGGGAATTACTAATAAGTTTCCTTGAATTGCTTTTGAACCCTGGCGATTCCAGAGAGATATTTGTTCGGAAATAACTGGATCTTGGTTAATTAAAGCTTCTATTTGTTCTGGACCGTAAACTAATCGCTGTTTGGGAAACAAGTACAAAAGCAATTTTCCGTAATTGCCACCATCAGATCTACCTGCAATCCAAGCAATTAAATTGTTGCGACTGACTGGTGTAAATGGAAGCAGCAAAATAAATTCTTCTGCTGTTTCCGTTGGCAGCTTCATAATCAAATAATACGGTGCTACGGGCTGCTGTTCGCTGCCATAAATTTCATTGGGAACTCGCCACAAATCCTCTCGATTGTAAAATACTTGCGGGTCTTCCATATGATAAGTTAGCAAGCGTTCGGATTGAATGCTGAACAAATCTACTGGATATCGGATGTGTTTTCTGAGAGCCGGAGGCATTTTGTCAAGGGGTTTGAAGAGTCCTGGAAAGATAGCCATCCAACTGTTAATAATCGGATCGGAGGGATAGGCAACGTAGAAGTCAACAGAGCCGTTGTAGGCATCAATTACTACTTTGACAGAGTTACGGATGTAGTTAAACTCATGCTTTCCTGGGTCAGAATATGGATAGCGATCGCTCGCTGTATAGGCATCGATAATCCAGTAAAGATAGTTGGGAGATTTATCAGTAGCCGAGGGTGAAGGTTTAATCTTGTTGCTAGTTTTATCTTTTTGTTTTTCTATATCATCATGGCTAAGATTGGCGTTAGCTACTACTAAATACGGGTCAGAATCGTAGCGCAAAAAAGGAGCGATCGCCCGGACTCTTTTATTAATATTTCGGCGGTACAGTAATTTAGTTTCTGGGGTAAAATTGCGCGTCAGCGCCATTTGCCAATTTTTGAGATAATTAGCAAACAGCCAGCGCCGCCACAGAGAACCGATCGCAATTCCGCCCCTACCGCTGTAAGTATTGTAAACATTGTCTTCGCCGCTAGGATAGTCGAATTCTTTGACTTTCGTGGGCGTCATCGCGTCTGTATCGGTGATTTCGCCGTAGTAAATGCGCGGGTAGCCGATCGGAATACTAGCCCGAATTCGATCGCTAGTGACTTCCAAAGCAGTCTCTCCTTTCTGGGCTGCAACTCCAATATCTTTGACAAAATAATCCGGTAAACCGCCGACACCGACTCTGTTTACGGGAGAAAGAGTAAAGCCGTAACCGTGAGTGTAAACTAGGTGTTCGTTCACCCAAGTTTGAGCATCGGGGGCAACTGCTGTGTAATCTAATTCCCGCGCTGCCAGAAACACTTGTTGGCTGTCCGAATCTCCCTTTTGCGCTTTTTCATTTTTGATTGTGTAGCGATCGATATCGGCATCAGGAAATGTATAATATGGTCTAATTTGCTGTAACTGTCGGGTGGTTTGCAGCAGCGGCCTCTTGTCCCATAGCCGGATGTTGCTAATAGTAAGTTGATTTTTTTCTAAGTCGGCATAAGTAAGTTTTCCGGCGGGATCGAATGTTTTTATTTCGATTGTGTTGAGGTCAAAGGCTTCTTTAGTAAAGGCAATACTGCGCTGAATATACGGCTGTTCTCGTGCTAGTTCGTTGGGTTGAACTATGAGTTGCTGCACAATTTGTGGCAGCAGCCAACCTCCCACAAGAGTTAAAGTCACCCATGCTAAAATAATTTTTTTTAGTAGTTCATTTTTAATTTTGAATTGGTAAACCTGGCACAGCATCAAAACGGCGATCGCCCCCGCCAAAATACTCAAAAATCCATAGACGGGTAGTCGCACTGTCACGTCAGCATAATTTGCCCCGTAAGTAACGTCTCCCCGCGCATACAGCAATGCGTAGCGCCCCAGCCAATAGCGGAAAGCAACGGCTAGCATGGAAGCTGCACCCAACCCGTACAAGTGCCGCTGCTGCGATCGAGAAAACCCCAAAAATCTCCCTTGACTCAGGCTATTTCCCGACAGCAAATATGTTAAAGCACAAGATACTAAACTGTACCAAAATAAAACTGTCAGCCAGAATCCTAGCAAATCTAAAATTGGCCAAATAAATACATAAAAGCTAATATTGTGATTGAAAATAGGGTCTGTTTTATTAAAATTAGTAGGGTTAAAATATTGCAAAACATTTGTCCAGCGACTGGTGGCAATAAGCCCGATCGCTAAACTGATAAAAATGGCGATCGCCCGCAGCCACAAATCAGGCTTAATTACCACAGCTAACATTGTCCCCAGCAACAAGCCTAACTGCCACCAGCGAGAAAATAGCTGCACCGCCCCATGCTGGATTGACTCAATTCCCAACTGCACGGGCGGTGGAGGTAAATTCCCCGCTATACCGAAATAGGTGAGGCTATTTGCAGCTAACAGCCCGCAGTGAATTATTATAAAAGTTGTGAGCGAACTCAATCCGAATACTGCTAACAGCAGCCAGGAAAAGGTAATTTGGGATTTAGCAACAGGTATTTCGTAATTCCTCCCGATATTCTTCCCCGTTTTGTTCGCCCCCAGTGAAGTGAATAGCGCCTCCACAACCGGCGATTTCATTTCCTCTGCGGGATGTTGCAGGCGGCGGGCTAAAGCCAAATTTCCCAGCAAAAAGACAGAAGAAACAGCAATTGCGATCGTCCCCAACAACCCTTGAGTTTTCAGCTTTAACAGAAAAACCTGAAGATATCCAACTTCCTGAAACCAGAGAATTTCTGCTGCAATGCGGGAGGCTAATTCAAAAACCAGCCATAGCCCCGCAATCAGTAGGATTATTTGACAAATTCGCCTATTAGTCATTAGTTATTAGTCATTAGTTATTGGTTGAATGATAACTGATATCAGGTTCGAGCAATTTACCCTCCCGAATGATGCTTTAGCCGCAAGGGTTGGAGGCATTTTTATTCATGGTAATTGACCGGGCATAATATGACTCCTGCTTTCCAGTCAACGGCTAACTGCTTTCCTGTCAACTGACTAATGACTAATGACCAATAACTAATGACAAACTAGCTGTACTGCTGATTGACATCCACATCCAAATTAAACAGTGTTTGCAAAGTTTGCATCGCTTGCCGCCGCGCCTCAATATCCTGCTGAGCGCGCAACTGTACCATCGGATCGTGCAAAATCTTATTCACAATCCCCCTTGTTAAAGATTCAATCACGTCTTGATGTTTCTCCGAAAATTCCGAACCCAGACGCGATAAAGCTTTTTCTAACTCTTGTTCCCGAATCAATTCTATCTTATCCCGCAAACAGCTAATAGTAGGAACCGTTTCCAGACTGCGCCACCAGAGATCAAAAGCCTCTACTTCCTGTTCCAGCAAGCCTTGAGCTTCCATTGCCATTTTGCGACGGCTTTCGTGATTTTGAGCTACCACTGCTTTCAAGTCGTCCACATTAAACGATCGCACATTAGCGAGTTCGTTCGCATCCGAGTCAATGTTGCGTGGCACAGAAATATCCACCAACATCAAAGGGCGATTCGTATCTAAAACCGCTTCCAATTTAGCTTTATTTAACAGTGGCTCGGTAGCTGCCGTACTGGTAAAAACCAAGTCAGAACTGGCAATTACCTGCATCATTTCCGAGAGCTGATACAGGTGCAATTGAGCATCTTTAAACTGACCGGCCAACTCTAGAGCGCCCCGCACAGAACGGTTGACGATCGAAATATGGCTAGCTCCTTTTGAGAGCAAATGCTGTACCAAAAGCCGCGACATTTTGCCAGCACCGATAATTGCAATTTTGCTGCTTGCTAAATGCTGACCCTTCATTTGAGCCAATTCTGCCGCCGCCGAACTTATCGAAACTGCACCGGTACCGATGCTAGTTTCCGTGCGAACTCGCTTCCCCGCTGTGAGAGCTTGCTTGAACAAGCGCTCTAAAATTCTGCCTACACCTTTGTACTGCTGGGCGAGTTTGTGAGTTTGTTTCACCTGAGCCAAAATTTGTCCTTCTCCGAGCACCAAACTGTCGAGGCCAGAAGCCACTCGCATCAAGTGCATCACCGCATCTTCGTGCAGCAAAATAAACAGGTGAGGGCGCAAAGACTGCAAAGGAACTTTACTGCATTCTGAAAGGAACTGAATAACCTCTCGCACACCAGGCTCGGATTCGCTGGTAACAATATAAATCTCTAAGCGGTTGCAAGTGCTGAGGATGGCAACCTCTTGAATGTGCGGGTAGCCGCGCAATTGGGCGATCGCTGCTTCAACTTTCTGTTCTGGAATGCTCAGTTTTTCGCGAACTTCTACCGGCGCTGTTTTGTGGCTGAGACCTACGACTGCAATATTCATATCTGTGATTTGTCACTATTTCTTTCTTAGTTGTTAACAGTCACCTGTTATTAGTTCTTAGTTTATCGCTAATTGCTAATCATCGGTGACTGTTAACCGTTAACTGTTAATTGTTAACATTTAACTGTTAACCACTAACTAATCACTAATTCAATTGCAGAGATTTCGGCTGGTCAAACATATGGATTGTATCCACAAAGCGAGCTGTTTTCGACTGAGAAGAAATTACCAAACTTTCAGTGCGAGCGCCGCCGCCAAAGAAGCGAACTCCATCCATCAGCGTTCCGGGAGTAATCCCGCAAGCTGCAAACAGAACTGTTTCTCCCGATGCCAACTCTTCAGCATTGTAAATCTTGTCAGGGTCTGTGATGCCCATGTCTTTAAGGCGAGCGATATTGCTCTCTCTGCTTTCACCGATCAAACCAGTTTTTACAACAGCCGGATCGTAAATTAACTGCCCTTGGAAGTGACCGCCCAAGCAGCGCATTGCTGCTGCGGAAATCACACCTTCGGGTGCAGCGCCAATACCCATAAGTGCGTGGATGTTGGAACCAGAAAACGCGCAAGAAATTGCTGCAGAAACGTCGCCGTCGCTGATCAGCCGAACTCTTGCACCCGCTTGCCGAATTTCATTAATTAAATCTTTGTGTCGGGGGCGATCCATGACCACCACCACCAAATCTTCAATACTGCGGCCGAGGCAATCAGAGATAATTTTGAGGTTTTGAGTGGGCGTTTTGCGAATATCTACATGATTCTTAGCAGCCGCAGGAGCAGCCAATTTGTTCATGTAGAAATCCGGTGCCGCAAACAAACCACCTTTTTCAGAGATTGCCAAAACTGCCATCGAACCGTTTTGACCGTAAGCAACCAGGTTAGTACCTTCGCAGGGGTCAACAGCGATGTCAATTTCGATCAATTCATCTATGTTGCAGACATCTTTGGCATCTTCGCGGGTACAAATACCTACTTGTTCACCGATGTAAAGCATGGGTGCGTCATCGCGTTCGCCTTCGCCGATCACGATGCGGCCGCGCATATGAATTTTGTTCATGCGCTCCCGCATGGCTTCTACAGCCACTCTGTCGGCTTCATCTTTCTCGCCTTTGCCCATCAAGCGAGCGGAGGCGATGGCTGCCTGCTCAACTACTTCGATAATCTCTAAACCGATTACATTGTCCACGAACTAGATCCTCCCAACTGCTGATGCGTGCCTTGTGCTCTTTTGCACTCCCAGCCATCAAGTTTATCAGAGGCGGGGATCTGTGCGAGCGCAAGCAGTTGCTTAGTTTGTGTTAACTTTTGCTTCTTTGATACTGGGGCTGGAAAATCTGATCCCAACAAGCTCAAAGATGGATCGCCCCAATACTTCACTCTTGCTCGATCGATTGCACGCGGGCCCCCAGGGAGCGCTAAATCGCGGACTCCAGAGGTTCCGGGGGAGCGAGTGGCTGTTTCAGGCAACTTGTCATTCCGAGTGCCGTTAAAGGTTTTATGATTAGTTTGCGATGCACGATTTCTCAGAAACCTGGTTGCTAACCCGGAATTTATCGTTACTAAACCCAAAATTTTGGTAGAAACCGGGTTTGTGAGGGTAAGTCCTAATGATGATCGCAAATCAAATGGACAGCCCCAAATCGGGACGTAGTAGAGTTTATCAGCAGGAAGGAATAAAAAATGATGATGAAAGCCCAAGATATTATGACCACAGATGTTGTTACTATTCGCGGTTCGGCAACTGTGGCTGAAGCGGTGGCGATGATGAACGATTTGTGTTTGCGCGCTTTAATTGTGGAACGTCGCCACGAACAAGACGCCTACGGGATTGTCACCGAAACGGATATTGTCTATAAAGTAGCAGCTTACGGAGTAGACCCCAAAAAAGTCCGCGTCTTCGAGATTATGACCAAACCGTGCATCACGGTGAATCCAGACTTGGGCGTGGAATACGTGGCTAGGTTGTTCGCGAATACCCGCATCCGCCGGGCGCCGGTGATTAAGGACGAGCTAGTGGGCATTATTTCGGTCACGGATATCTTGACAAAAAGCGATTTTCTTGAGAAGCCGAAGAGTATTTTATTTGACGAACAAATCGAACAGGCGATCGCGGATGCCAGAACTATCTGTGCCGAGAAAGGCGCTACCTCTAGAGAGTGCGCGGTAGCGTGGGATATTGTAGAGGAAATGCAGGCTGAGGCTTCTCACCAGCGATCGATGAAGCTTGAAAAAACGGCTTTTGACGAGTATTGCGAGGAAAATCCCGAGGCGGCTGAAGCGCGGATATACGACAGTTAATTTAGTTATTAGTCATTAACCATTAGTTATTAGTTATCAACTCTTATTTGGGAATTGATAACTAATAGCTAACGATCGGAAATAGCTTTTTTTAGGCGAACCTCACGAAAAATAAAAATCTTAAGTGTTTGGCTCAGTCATACAAAACACGTTCAGCTTATTCCCATCTAGATCCCGAAAATATCCCACATAAAACCCCGGTAACGTGCCTCTTGACCCCACTGCTCCTTCATCCTTAGCGCCAAGTTCGATCGCTTTGTTATAAACTAAGTTGACTTTTTCTGGACTGTCAACTTGAAGTGCGATCATTACGCCATTACCAACAGTTGCTTCGTTGCCATCAAAGGGTTTTGCAACAGCAAATCCTGGCATCTCTGGAGAAACGCTCCATGCGATAAATCGGTCGAATTCCATGAATCGTTGAGCGCCAATTTCCGCAAGCAAAGTATCATAAAACTTGGCTGCACGTTCAAGATTGTTGGTGCCGACTGTAACGTATCCAATCATATTTTTTGTCCTCTAACTGATGTTAAGATAAAAAAATGTTTGAGCAAATAACAACTGAGTTAAACTGATCCTTAGAAAACCAAAGCTACAACTCAAACATCATTTTACATCATAACTGACACTATCTCGGTGTTGTCCGCTCCCATCATTTATTGCCGATCGCTAATACATTCGGGACTGTCTCTAGTTGGACTGTTGACGATCGCACTTACCGCCTTTGCTTTCATCACTTCGGAAGCATACGGTTTTAACAATGGCAAAACTTCCTGAGCATTTTTAACAGCAGGATCGAGCCACTGTTCCCAATCGCTGTCGGGGAGAATCACAGGCATTCGATCGTGCATCGGCTGCACTGTTTCGTTAGCAGCGGTAGTAATTATACAGCAAGATACAATGTTTTCATTTTCTGGAGATTCCCAATTTTCCCACAAACCGGCAAAAGCAAAAGGTTCGCCGTCTACCTTTTGAAAATAGTAAGGCTGTTTGTTCTTTCCCTGCTGTTGCCATTCGTAGAAACCGTCAGCGACTATCAAACATCGCCTGTGCTTGATGGCGCTGCGAAAAGCAGGTTTTTCGGCTACGGTTTCCGATCGCGCGTTAATCATGCGACTGCCTATTTTCATGTCTTTTGCCCAACTTGGAATCAAACCCCAGCGCATAAATTGAAACTCTCGCTGCATTTTTTCTGGTTCAACTGTTACTGTGGCAACTGATTGAGTTGGGGCGATATTGTATCGCGGTTTGATATCGGGAACTGCCGACAGTTTGAAGAATTCGGCGATGATTTCACCTGAAGTAGTTAAAGTGTATCGTCCGCACATAATTTATAATTGGTATTAACAAAAAGGTAGATTGCGATTTACCGTTGGACCGGGCGGTTTTCGAGATTATTGGTGTTAGGCAAAGATGGTTTGTAAAACCCCACCCTACGAGACATTGCTAAATTGTGGAACATTCCCAGACAACCATTCGGCGCGCAACTTTTCAATCGCTAATTCTTTAAATTTAGCTTCTACTTCAATCCAAGGAGCCTGATAATAGCAATTAGGCATTTCTGTAATTAAATCACTGTGGCGCGGATCGGCAAAAAATTCTCTGCCATTCGATATGTGTACTAATTGCCATTCAGGAACAGACCAAGTTGTGCGGGCTGCTGCGAGCATTTCGGCAACGCTGGGATCGTCGTAAGTTTCTAAATGTTCGTGAATGACGTGGTGGTGGGCGTCAAAAACCATTGGTACGCCGGTATCGAGACAAACTTCTAAAATTTCCGAGGAACTGTAAGCGTATTCGTCATTTTCAAAGGTTAAGCGCGATCGAATTGATTCGGGTAAATCGCGGATGACTGATTTGAGCTGCGAAATGCGATCGCTCTTGCCGCCGTGAATGTTCATCAGTGCCAGGGGCGATCGGGGCTGTCCCAACATATCTAAAATTAAAGCATGAGTCGCGAGAATTTTAATGCTATTTGCAACGACATCAGACTTGTCGGAACTGAGGACTACAAATTGATCCGGGTGAAGTACCAAACGGATGTTGAGGGAAATTGCGCGATCGCCCGTAGTCCACAATTCCTCAGTCATGGAGTGTAGCACTGCTTCCCCCAAATCTGTATCTGCAAAAGGGAACAGTGCAGAAGTCATGCGGTAGAGCTTAATCTGATTAACGGAACAGAAGTCGATCGCTTTGTCAAGGCGCTTTAAGTTGTCTGTATAAAGCTCGAGCAATACAGTTTCTTGTTCAGTTTCCGAAAGCTGTAAAAGTCGTTTCCGCGTGACAGTGCGAAAGCGAACTTCATTGGATGTTGTAATGCAGACTAACCCCAATTCCGGCAATTTGTCTTTTTGAAATAGTTGGTTAATCTCGCTCATTTCTCAATAATTCCTAACTTGAATTTTAGAGGTTAAATAGTTTTGTAGTAAGGACTTTAGTCCTTGGTTATGAAGCTGTGATATCAATTCCGGTTGTATCGGAATGATTAAACCACAGAGGGCACAGAGGACACAGAGAAAGAGAAGAGAGAGATAATAATTCCGATGTCAACGAATTTGATATGAGGTACTACTGAACCTGCCCAAATAGTCCGCCGAAGATTCTAATCCCTGGCGGACTATGGAAGTGCAAGATGTAATTAGTACAAACCTGATTTTTCTCAAACATCTAATCAACCGCGTCGCAGATAGCATATCGATGACAATTTAATCGATATAACTATTCCTGTTCTTCGCCAGACTCAGCCTCTTCGTCGGGTCGCGCGGTGGCAACAGGATTTTCCATTGCTTCGTTATGGAACGGATAACCGGATGTTTCTTGATTTAGCGGGTCAGCGGGTTGGTCTTCAGGGGATGTAATTTGACCGTTAGTGTTGGTATTGGGTTTTGTGGAAGAGCCTTTATGGCTGGCGTGACCGCTGCTCATCTTTTTTTCCTCAATTAGGTTTATGGAACAATTTCTAGCTTAGACTTAGCGGCTGCGGGCGATCGCCTATCTTAAGTCAGAGATGTTGCTTAATAGTTGAGGATGCTATAGCTTTTCTTGGCAACAGTGCGGTAGATAGGAAAACCGCAGATTAAGGCAGATAAACACAGATTAATGCCGATAAATTCAAGATATCTCTGCGAATGGCAATCCGATCGGGAATTGGTCGCCTGTGTACCTCACGAAAATTGAGAAAGGCTATATATCTCATGATTTTCCCTATTTCTCCTTGACAATTAACTCCGCAAACGGCCGGATCGCATAATGCTAATAACTAACCACAAACCCAAAAAACTCGCCGCCCCAAACAAACCCGTGCTCAGAAAAGATAGCTGAGGAGTTTGTGCGTTAGAAGAAATAATTGCAGCCCCCACAATCAGCGAACCCACGACAATACTAAAAGAAAGTCGGTTCGCAGAATCCCCCAGAGTGCGGCGTAGCGGATCGAGTTCTTTTAGTGTCAAGTTCCACTTCAAAGTTTCGGAAGTAACTCGGTCTAAAAGCACTTCCACCTGTCGCGGAGATTGCAAAGATAAGCTTTTGAGATCCAGGGCAGTTCTCAGCAGAGCTTGGATCGGATCATCTCCTAATAACTGACGCCGAAACATATCGGTCATCAGCGGTTTAACCTGCTCTACAATATTAAATCGGGGATTAAAAGAGCGCGCCAGTCCTTCCAAATTAGCTAGAGTTTTTGCATACAAACCGAGATTGCTGGGCAACCGAATTTTATTTTTGCGGGTGATTTCCAGCACCTCATAAAAAATTTCCGACAAGTTCATTTGCGACAAGCTCACATTGTAATACTTGCGGAGCATTCGAGCTAAATCGTTCTCTAGATTAACTAAACTTGTCGGCTGAGCAAATTCGGCCATTTCTAAAGTTAATTGAGCGCAGCGCTGAGCGTCTAAATCGACAATTGCCAGCAACATTTCTGTCAAATTCTGCTGAGTTCGCGGGTCTAATCGGCCGACCATGCCGCAGTCCAGCAAAGCTATCCGGCCGTCTTTGAGATAAAATAAATTGCCGGGATGCGGGTCGGCGTGAAAGAATCCGTCGATATATAACTGCTGGAAGAAAACGCGGCAAAGCAGCGTTGTAATTTCTTCGCGTTCGGCATTTATATCTCCTTTGTGGCGAATTCCTTGCAAATCGCCTAACAAAATTGGGACTCCGTTCAGCCACTCCATTACTAAGAGTTTTTTTGTAGTCAACTCCCAGTTAATTTCTGGTAGGACAACTTGTGTGGGGTCAAACCATTTACTTTTAGATAAATTGCGGCGCAGTTCGTCTGTGTAGCTGGCTTCTTGAATGAAGTCGAGTTCTGCACGCAGGGCGATCGCAAATTCTTCTGCTAGGGCGACAATATCGTATTGTTGACCGAAGTCTGTGAGCATGACAAGTTCTGCCAAACCTCGGAGCACGGCGATGTCTTGTTCGATGACAATCTCAATACCGGGGCGCTGAACTTTGAGGGCGACTTCGCGACCGTCTTTTAAAGTAGCTTTGTGGGTTTGGGCGATCGAACCTGCAGCGACGGCTTGAGTGTTAAATTTAGCGAAGGTATTTTCGAGAGATTGTGTGAGTTCCTGGCGGACGATTGCTTCTACTTGCGACCACGGTACGGGCGGCACTTCCGCTTGTAGCGTGGAGAGAGTTTCGATGTAGCTGGCGGGTAAAAGGTCGGGACGGGTGCTCAGCAATTGACCCAATTTGACAAATACTGGGCCTAATTCGACGAGGATATTGCGGAGAACTGCTGGAGTCGGGAGACTGGGTGCGTCGGTTTTGCGGCCGGTTAGGAGGCTTTTCATGTAGTCCCAACCGTTGCGGAAGACGACCTCTAGAATTTCTCCTTTGCGAGAAGTGTTTTGAACTAGGCTAAACAAGGGGCCTCCGGGTCGATCGGGTTTAAGGGCTATATAACTACTAGGATAGCGCTGTTGACCGGGCTGACCAGTGTCTTGGGGAATAACTTGGGGAAAAGGGTGGGAATGGGCGTGAGAGTTTTGGGGGGTGGGGCGATCGGTCTTTGGCCGTGGCATTAATCCTCATGGTAATATACTGTTAAAGCAGACATGATATTTTTATAATTAAATTTATTTACTTGAAAACTTGAAAACTTGTGTCAAATACTGGAATGAGTAAGTTATTAAATAACCCGATTTTAAATGTGTTTAAAACCGTATAAGAGACATGATTACCATCCAATTTCCTACCAACTCGATCGAATTATCCATCAACTTAACTGACGAGCAATTTTTTCAGCTTTGTCAGCACAACCGCGATTATCAATTTGAACGTACAGCTTCCGGGGAATTAATTATTATGCCACCGACAGGCAGTGAAACTAGCAGGCGTAATGCCGATTTAACATCTCAACTCCGAGTCTGGAACCATGAAACTAAACTGGGAGTAGTTTTCGACTCTTCTGGAGGCTTTACACTCCCCAATGGTGCCGATCGCTCTCCTGATGCCTCTTGGGTCAAAAAAGAACGCTGGGATGCTTTAACACCGGAACAAAAAGACAGTTTTGCTCCTTTGTGTCCCGATTTTGTTGTTGAGTTGCGTTCTCGGACTGATTCCTTGAAGAAACTTCAAGAGAAAATGCAAGAATATATAGATAACGGTGCTAAATTGGGTTGGTTAATTGACAGGCAAAATCAGCGTGTTGAAATTTATCGCCCCGGTCAAGATGTTGAAATTATCCAAAATCCTCGCACTCTATCAGGGGAAGAGGTACTGCCAGGTTTTGTCTTAGATTTAGCAGAAATTATGTAACATTCCTGGACGCAAAAACTGAATAGCAAAACTGTTGGTAGCGGTAAGGTACGCACTGCGTACCCTACAGAATTAGTTACAATAAATCTTTCAACTTCTCATCTTCTCCCAACACTTTAATCACCTGTTTAATCTCCTGCGTTCTATCTTTTTTCACAATCAAAGTCACATTGCCATCTCTGACAACTACCACATCTTCTAAACCAATGGTGACAATTACTTCGTTCTCATCCGCTGCATAAAAAATGCCACCTTTCGTATCAATTCCGACGTGTTTTGCTAACTCCACATTCGGCTTGTCTCCTTGCAGCAAACGACCGATCGCATTCCAATCTCCCAAATCGTCCCAGCTAAACCCTACGGGCAGAACACAGGCTTTTTGCGTCTTCTCCATCAGTGCGTAATCGATGCTAATTTTGGGTAATTCCGAGTAAGCCTGCGCGCCTTTTGCTTCCAAAGCTGCCATCATTTCCGGTACATGATTTCGCAATTCTGTCAAGACAGTTCCGACTCGAAATACAAAAATTCCACCGTTCCAACTAAACTTGCCGCTGGCTACAAATTCTTCCGCAGTTGTGCGATCGGGCTTTTCCGTAAACCTCGCCACCCGATAGGCCGGAAAACCCCCAAAACTGCCAATTTCCTGACCTTGTTCGATGTAGCCGTAGCCGGTGGAAGCATAACTCGGTTTTACTCCCAAAGTGGCGATCGCATCCTGATTTTTCGCCAACTCGGCCGCCGCCTCCAAAGTCTTGACAAACTCCTGTGGTTCCCCAATCCAGTGATCCGCGGGGAAAAAACCAACAACCGCATCCTCACCGTAACGCTTGCCAGTTTCTATAGCAGTCCAGGCCACAGCCGGCGCCGTATCCCGACCCTCCGGTTCCGCCAGCAAATTCTCCGGAGGTAACAGCGGCAACTGTTCGCGAACCCCCGCAGCCAACATTTCCGACGTTACTACCCACAAATCGTCCCAACCGTTACCTAATGTTAATAGTCGATCGGCAGTTGCTTGCAGCAAACTCTTGCCGCTACCGTCGAGACTCAAAAACTGCTTGGGTCGCTGTTTGCGACTCAGTGGCCAGAAACGTTCGCCTTTACCGCCGGCGAGAATTACGGGAATTAAGGTTTTGGTCATGATTTGAAGTTAAACGGTTCTGATCTATTTTGCCTGACACTTGAGGGATTGAAACGATCGTGATATAATTGATAAAACTTATTAATTGTTGGCAGCGTGGCGTTAAGGCGCTAAGCTTTTTATTTAGTAAAAATTTTAAAAATTCCTAGGATGGATTTTGGGTCATTTTGTCAATCCAATTAGCATAAAACGATACCCGCGTGTCGCCGGAAATTTCCCCGAAACTGCCATTGTCCTCAATTTTATCAATATCGGCGATGTTTGTTTTGAAAAATCCCCGATCGCTATAACCCCAAGAACTAATCCCCGCAATCTTGCCCTCGACAAACGAAGGCCCGCCGGAATCTCCGCTAGCCGTAGCGATCTCATTTTTCCCCAAACCTCGATCGCGCAATCTTGGAAAATGCCTCCCCAAAGCATCGTGTTCGCTAGTTCCCGCATCAAAATCAAAGATTAATTGACTTCCCAAAACCAATTCCGACATATCTGATTCTGTAGCATCTTTCAAAACATCAATTAAAGCATCATACCGATTCTGTCCGCTATATCTTTTCGCCTCAGAATTAGAATTTTCATCTTGTCCCTTTGCACCTAAACCTATATACCCGTATCCAACTTTTGTCAATACTTTCCCGACTTCATTTTTGTTTCTATTTATCTCGTACTGTTCGATCCTTGGCGGCGCGATCCTTTTCAGCTTTAAAATAGCAATATCGTTGCCAACTTCCGATTCGTAACCAGTCCAGCCCGGATGGATATAATATTTGCTAACGGGGATGCTAACTTCACCCCTAGGCAATTTAAAAATTGCTTTAATTGCCGTTTCAGCAGAAACCTTAACTCCGCCTTCATTCAGACAGTGGGCCGCCGTGAGAAGGTACAACCCTCCCGTTAGCAGCGAACCAGTACAGGAAGCCGAATCGAGATAGGCGACGCCTGTATATTGATTTAAAGCTAAAGGTTTGCGGGAATTGCTGTCAGGAAAAGCGCTAATTATCGATCGCCCGATTTCTGCTGTTTCTAAAACTAACAACACAGTCAAAACTGCCATTAATAAAACTTTGATTACTGGCTGCATTTTTGATATTGAATTGATTTAATCGCTGTTATATCAAATCCGATACTATTGGAATTAATTTTACCCAGAATCAGGACACGGCAGTGCAGTTTCCATACAATTAATCCGGGTATGGGCACGGCAATACCGTGTCCTCTTATTGCAATATTTTACTTCGACAATTCGACGTTGAGTTCGTTCACAACACGGCGTTTGAGGGGGATTGATTTTTCTCTGGGCAGCAAGTCAAATACTTTCCGAAAAGCATCATCTACCTGTTCAAACGGTATTTGTCCTTTCTCATTAAAAACTACTTTCCCCGATTGGTCTAGGATTACGGTTTGAGGTACAAAACCTTCGTAATAATGGCTTGGTTCGGTGATTTCTGGTGACGGTTGCGGAGGCAAAGAGTCAATTGTTATGGGCATAAAATCGGCTTCGCGCCCGTAAAATTCCTGGAGTTGAGAGACGACGATCGCGTATTGCTTGGAGTCGCTGCTGTCGTCAGTGTAAAACACTAACAATACGGGTTTATTTCGTTTGAAAGAATCTGTGAGTTTGACTTTAGGAGGAACTAGGGAACCGTTGCCGGCGTAGAGGGCAAAAATTGTACCGTCATAACGATCGTCGGTGAGAGTTGCCAAGGCTGGTGGGGTGCCGCTTAGCAGTACGAAGCTAAGTGCGATCGCCACCGTTACAAGACTGGCCGACAAGATTCGCCTCAGCCAGCGGATTCCAGAAGCAGCCGTAACAATTGAATTTTTGTTCTCAGGAAATATCATAGGTTGTGGGCAGTTGCTGTAAGGAAACCGAAATCAAATGCAAAAACTTTCCTAAGTTTATCAGCAAAATGTAGGCAAATGTTGTTGAGTAGGTTAAAGTAGTTTCGGCTCGACGATCATAAATTGCTGATAGTGGCGATCGACAAGGCGATTCTACAGGCAGAATATCACTATTTGCGATCGGCTTTTCAGGGGCGGACTGTTCCAGTCCGCGCCACAATAAAATTTATTTGTGGTGGGGTGGGCTTCTAGCTTCCCAGAAGGGTGCAAGATATTAAATTCAACTGATTACTAGAAACTGACAACTGGGAATTTACAACTAATGATAGCTTTGCTTGACGCACTCCTCGCCCAAACGCCGGCTGCTGATGTTTCCGGGCCGGCTCAAATCAATCTGGTGCAGGCTCTTGTTTTAGGAATTGTACAAGGATTAACAGAGTTTTTGCCCATCAGCAGCAGCGCTCATTTAAAGGTAGTGCCGATCGCCCTTGGATGGGGCGATGCGGGGGTTGCTTATACTGCTGTTATTCAGTTGGGAAGTATTGTCGCAGTGCTATGGTATTTCTGGCAAGACTTGACAACTATAACTTTTGGTGCTGTAGATGCCGTGGTGCGGCGCGACTACAAATCGCAAGAGTTTCAACTGGCGCTGGCACTTGTTTTGGGAACAATACCTATAGTCTTTTTTGGGCTGCTAATCAAGGCATTGGTTCCAGATTTTGACCACTCGCCACTCAGGAGTTTGACGAGCATCGGCATTGCTTCGATCGTCATGTCGCTGCTGTTAGCAATAGCTGAAAAAATTGGCAACCGCCATCGCACTTATGAAAAGTTAACTGTTCAAGACGGTATTTTGATGGGATTAGCTCAAGCAATCGCATTGATTCCGGGGTGTTCGCGATCGGGTTCTACCCTAACAGCAGGATTGTTTGTGGGATTGGAAAGACCTGCGGCCGCGCGGTTTTCTTTTTTATTGGGAATTCCGGCAATTACTCTGGCTGGATTAGTGGAATTGAAGGGTGCTTTGGGAGAAGGAATTGGCGATGCTGGAGTTGCAGCTTTGATAGTGGGAACGATTTCGGCATTTGTGTTTTCTTATTTGTCGATCACGTGGCTGATGAAGTTCCTGCAAACTCAAAATACGTGGGTGTTTGTGTGGTACAGGTTGGCTTTTGGCGTAGCCATTTTAACGGCGATCGCAGGTGGGGCAGTGAAAAATGCCTAGGTTGTTATAATTACAAGGACAGGTAAAAGGCCTGTTCCACAAAACAAGAACAGGTAAGATGCCTGTTCCACAAAAAGTAAATTTTCTTGTGGAACGGGCCGGAGATCCCGTTCATAAAAAGCTGATTAATAGCTGACAAGCTGTTAGCTTTTAACTCAAAGTGAGCGTCGCCGTGAAGGATGTAGAATGCCCGAATATAGTGAGCGCCAAAATGCCTAATTAGCGCTAATTAGGCTGGTTCCTGCTGCTAGCATTGGTGTAGCGATGTCCTTCTTTATCACTCCCGGAATTGTGGAACAATAGTATCAGATTTTAAACGGCTTCTCCGTTCATAATCCCAGTGCTGATGTATGGAAGAGGATCGCAACAAAAGCAATTATTTCCCGCACGTCTGGGTTGACAAAAGAGCGGTGTTGTGCTGGCAGAAACAACTAAGGAATGAGAATTAAATAACTTACAATGCGTGATGGTTCTTGTGGGATGGGCGTCCCGCCCAACCCCTACTCCCCACAAACTTGTGTAAATTATTTAATTCCCGATCCTCAGCCTGTCAGGAACCCGTCAAAATTTTGAGTTTCATAAATACATATTTTTGATACATCCTCTCACAGCAAAGCTAAATTCACAACCCAGAACTTATCCTGATTGTAAAGGCGATCTACTTTAGCAAACTGCTAAGCTAAAGAGAGAAAACTAACACTGCCATCAATCTCAAAATGCTACTTGTTACTACGGCTGAACCAATTTTGCTGGTGGCTGATGCAAACGGTGTGATTCGCGTTAGCAGAACCCGCGTCACCCTAGATACGATGATTACAGCTTTTCTTGAAGGATGCACAGCAGAAGAAATTAGGGAACAGTACCCGTCTCTCCAACTTTCCGATATTTATTTTGCGCTCGGCTACTACTTGCGACATTAATCCGAAGTTAACGCTTATCTGATGGAACTTCAACGTCTTGTCGCAGAATTTCAGCAGGAAGCAGAAAGGCATTTTAACCCAGTTGGAATACGCGATCGCCTATTAGCAAGACGCGACCAAAAAAGGTAGTATTATATGCTGCGATTCTTGGCAGACGAGAACTTTAACAATCAGATTGTCCGAGGTATTCTGCGGCGGAATCCCGACGTTGATATTGTCCGCGTTCCAGCGATGTAGCAACGATGACCAACTTCGCCTCCGAACGAATGCAAGCAGGTCTTGAGATGCCAGGGTTATTTGAAGTAAGTCGTCGTGTTTCCGTAGGTTTGGCGATCGAGGAAATTTTGGTAATAGCTGAGTGCAGTCTGGAAGGAGAATGGGAAGCGCAAGTACGATTTTTACCTTTACGATAACGAGCTTAGCAAACTATGTCAATACCGAAAAAAGGAACAAGAAAAATAATTGTTGATGAGGAGGCTTTCATCTGGCTAATCCGAAGACAAGCTACTTATACACAATCATGCTTCGCTGGCGGAAATATTCATGTTGGTGTCGAACACGCTGAAAAACAGGGTTCGGTGTTAGTTATCCTCACCGATCGACCTCATCCTCAATGTTTGGTGGATATTAACGAAGTGAAACCAGTAACACCCTCTGATGTAGCACAATGGATAAGGCAAGCAGTGCAACTTGGATGGCAGCCTCAGCTACCTGGAATAACTTTTGAGGTGCGGATTGCAGGAGGACGTGCAGAAAAAATATATTAGAGCGGGGAGTGTCGATCGGCTATGCTGAAGACAGAAAATTAACACCACACTCAAACTCAAAATGCTAGTCGTTCCCAGCAGTTAATATTGATGTAGCACAAAAATATATATCCTACACCAACCACCACGATTCGGCTTTCGCCGACGCTAAGCGATGTCTACCGAAACATTAGTTAACTGGCTCGAATCGAGCACCGAATTAGGCATATTATCCCGCGAGATTTTACAGGCGATCGCGCGTGAAATGGAAATGGCAACTTTTCCTGCCGGATTTCGAGTGGTAATTGAAGATACGCCTGTCACTAATCTCTATATTTTAGAACGGGGACAAGCCGATCGCTACCGCCGCAAACAACCGGGATTAATGTGGGGGAGTAGTTTATTGCCGGGGGCGATCGTCAATTTATCGGCCCTTCATCGATCGCAACCTGCGGATAGTCGAATTATTGCTCGGACAGAGTGTCAATTTTGGGTAATTAGTGCCGATCGCTGGCGTGGTTTGCTAGAAAGATATCCACGGATCGCCGAAGCCTACGCTCAACGTTTGGCGGCGAAATTAGAGCAGCTAGAAGCAGAAATTGCCTACGAACGAGAGCGTCAAAATGCCCTCCGAAGCTATCTAGTACCTAGGGCGAAACGAGGAGTCATTGGCAATAGTCGTTATGCAGTGAAATTGCGCCAACAAATTCGCACGGCATCGAGTGACAGCCGATCGGTATTAATCTCTGGCGAACCCGGTTTAGAAAAGGATAATTTAGCTGCTTTAATTCATTTCGGTTCCCATCGCCGCAACGAGCCAATTATTCAGATTAAAAGTGCTTTACTTCAGAGCAATGGAGCGGAATTATTCGGGCGGTTGGGCGGCAAACCGGGGCTGTTGGAATGGTTGGGAGAAGGGACGTTAATTTTAAATGACGTGCAAGAATTACCCGCTCAATTATGCCCCCAAATTCAGCAATTATTAACCGAGGGAACCTATACGCCAGTTGTCAAGGAAGGACAAATACCGCGACCACCGCGTTCTAGTAAGGCCCGGATAATTTTAATCTCAGAAATTGTGCAGCCCAAACTAGATAAGCTGACACAACACAAGATTAAAGTCCCATCCTTGCGGGTGCGAAAAGCAGATTTAGAGGCACAAGTCAACTATTATCTCAATATCATTGGTCGCCAAAAGAAATTAGGTAAGCCCCAAGTTACACCGGAAGCAATTCGCCGCTTACAAGCCTACGATTTTCCAGGTAATTTGCAGGAATTGCAGGGAATGGTCGATCGCGCCTTAGTTCAAGCACAGGGGAGTCAGGTATTAACGGAAGAAGTCTTTTGGGCCCAGGCGGCGAAGAAACAAAAGTTTCGGCTGAATTTATTAAATATTTATCCAAAATTTCGGCAATTTTTACGGAGCGATTGGTATCCCGATCGCGTGAATTATTGGTTTACCACCTGGGTGTTTGCATTGGTGGTAATTATCCTGTTTGTTGCTCCCCAAGATCGACAACATAATTTTGCCCTAAATATCTTTTGGGCGTGGTGGTGGCCGTTAATTTTATTATTATTCCCCATCATCGGGCGATTGTGGTGTGCTTTTTGCCCTTTTATGATTTATGGGGAAATCGTCCAAAAATTATCGCTAAAAATTTTCCCTCGAACTCTCAATAAATGGCCGCGCCAACAAGCCGAAAAATGGGGTGGCTGGCTTCTATTTGGACTATTTACTCTGATATTTCTGTGGGAAGAGTTGTGGAATTTAGAAAATACCGCCTATTTATCCAGTTGTTTGTTGTTGCTCATCACCGCCGGAGCGGTAATTTTTTCCCTAATCTTCGAGAGGCGATTTTGGTGTCGTTATTTATGCCCGATCGGGGGAATGAATGGATTATTTGCTAAACTCTCAATTATCGAACTTCGCGCCCAACAAGGGACCTGCGCGGCGGAATGCAGCACCTACCAATGTTACAAAGGCGGCCCCGGCTTGGGGGAAGGATTAACTACTAATGGCTGTCCGATTTATTCCCATCCCGCCCAGTTAACCGATAATAAAGATTGCGTGTTGTGCATGACTTGCTTGAAAGCTTGTCCGCATCGATCGGTAGAATTAAATCTGCGCCCTCCCGGCATCGAATTATGGACTACCCACGTTCCTCACAGTTATGAAGTTGCCCTGTTATTTCTATTATTAGGCGGTATTTATCTGCATCGCTTGCCGGAGATAAATAGTTGGTTGGGGCTGGGCATCAATTTAGAGCAATTTTTACCTCATTTAGGACTATCGATCGCAGTGTTAATTATCCCGCCGATGATTCCCCTAATTGCCTACGCAATCATGCAGGCAATTTATCGATTGGGACAAGCAGAAACCATGCCATTTACAACCTACAAACCCCTCTCATTTGTCTCTCTCGCCTACGGTTATTTACCCTTAGTTTGGGGCGGTAGTTTGGCTCACTATTGGCGATTGGGTTTGCAGGAAGGCGGTCGAGTGATTCCCGTAACTTTGGCCACTTTCGGACAAATTAGAGACGATTTACCGAGTTTTATTGCCGATCCAGCGGTGATTAGTTTCTTGCAAGGTTTAACTTTGATTGTATCATTATTAGTTACAATATTTGTAACTCAAAAAATTGCCAAGCGCTCAATTAAATCTTTGATTCCACAACATTTAGCGAGTTTATGCCTGATGCTGAGTTTGTGGTGTGCGATCGTAGGAACCTGAGAGTCAGTATGCGCGATATATTACTTTGAGTTTTAAGTTTTTACTCGCTCTGACCAATTTAAGAGCAGGCTTCTTGCTGACAGGTACAGCAAAACACCATTAAAAAGGTGCCAGAAGAAATGAGTCCCTGGTGAAAACAAAGGGCAAATTGCCCGATCGATAGTACGGAATGCAAGGGCTAATAGGAAAACACCTGTTGCTGCTAATAGAATGAATGGTTCGCGCTTTTGCTGTCGATAGTGATACAGTCCTAGTCCGAGCAAAACCAAAAATGCAGGAGCATACGAAAGAGAACCATTGAGAAGATTTATAAATTGCTTGCTAAAATCGCTAACAAAAAAGAATGCTGCAAGTAATACTCCTGCATATCCTGAATTCATCCTAACTACCCGACGACTGTAAAGCCATATAAAACAAAGCTGAAAGAGCAGAATAGGAATCACATCTAGTAAATTTGCCCATCGCGTTGCAAATGTATGAAACAGGAAACTTCCGATACCAATACTGGTGGCTAAAGCAATCAGTATCCAAATACCAGGTGATATTCTGTGGTGTCGCTGAGCTAATTGCCAAATAGCCCATGCTGCAATAATGAAAGACACATTGGAAATAGCATTCAGTGGCTCGCTCCATAAACCAGGAATGAGCCGCTCACAGTAAAAATCGATATAATCATTCATATAGCAAAACCATTTGATTTGTAAACAATCGATTCAATCATCACAAGCGTTTCAGGTTGTTCTACATTCACGACTAAAATAGACTTGCTATAGCTCTACCATTTATTTTTTAAAGTTAACTTATAATTGTGTCGCAGATGCTGTACAATACACTATCTAATCTAGAATACCGCAAGTCGCTGATGTATGTAAACCCCTTCTTACTCGCCTTCAGCATTTTCAACTAAACTAAACCTGTAGAATTGAGACAGGTGAATAAGAGATAGTACGAGGGTTGTTTTTACACATAAAAACCTCAAGAAACTCTACAAAACTCAATCTAACCCAATAATTAATCCCGAAATCATGAGCGACTTATCAACCCGACCCGCCCTAATCACCAAAGTTATCCCCGACAGCATCTGCGCCGAAATGGGATTTGAACCCGGAGACTCAATCGTCGCCGTCAACGGTCAAAAACCCCGCGACTTGATTGACTATCAATTCCTGTGCGCCGATGAATTTTTAGAATTAGAAGTATTAGACACTAAAGGCAAAACTCACAAGTTAGAAATAGAAAAAGAGTATGACGAAGACTTGGGATTGGAATTTGAAACTGCTCTCTTCGATGGACTAATTCAGTGCAACAATCGCTGCCCTTTTTGCTTTATTGACCAACAGCCTCCGGGAAAGCGCGAAACTTTGTATCTCAAAGATGATGACTACCGACTTAGTTTTCTTTATGGTAGCTATCTCACTCTCACAAATCTGACTCAAAAAGAGTGGGACAGAATCGAAAAAATGCGGCTTTCTCCTCTTTATGTTTCCGTGCACGCTACCGAACCGGAAGTGCGAATTAGACTGTTAAAAAATCTCCGGGCTGGCCAGATTTTAGAGCAAATCAAGTGGTTTCAAGAACGCCGCTTGCAAATTCACGCTCAAGTAGTTGTTTGTCCTGGTATTAATGATGGCGAACATTTAGAACGTACTTTGTTAGATTTGGCAAAGTTTCATACTGGAAGTATTCCCGCTGTCGCATCGGTGGCTGTAGTGCCGGTGGGTTTAACTCGCTTTCGCCCTCCCGAAGATGAACTAATCGCAGTAACGGCGGAAAAAGCGCGAGAAGTAATCGAGCAAGTGCAGAAAATTCAAGGGCTTTTGAGTACAGGAAAAGGTGGCAAAAAAGGGAAAAAGCAGAATTCAAAATCGCGCTGTATTTGGCTGGCTGACGAGTGGTTTTTAATCGCGGGTTTAGATTTGCCGTCGGCTGCTGATTACGAAGATTATCCCCAAATTGGTAACGGTGTGGGTTCGATTCGCCAGTTTATCCAGCAGTTTGAAACGGCTTTCGAGAAGCTGCAACCGATGCCAGTCGAGCCCGATCGCAAGTTAGTTTGGGTGGTGGGGAATGCTGTCGAAAAAGCTTTTGAGCCGATCGTACAACAACTAAACCAAATTCCCGGCTTGTCCGTCAACATGGCAGCACTGTGCAGCCACTACTGGGGACAAACTATCACTGTCACGGGTTTACTCACCGGGCAAGATTTACTCGAAGCTTTGCAGGGGCGAGACTTGGGAGATGGCATCCTGCTGCCGTCGGTGATGCTAAAACAGGGGGAACCGCGTTTTCTCGATGACATGACCGTCGAACAGCTCGCCAGCTCGCTGAAAACCCGGATTTTGCCGGTGAGCGGAGTAGAGGAACTAATCTCGGCGGCGATCGGTCTGGCAACTGCTGAGGTTGAATTCTAAATTTAGAATCGAACATTCAAAAGCTAAGATGAGTAGGGTAATTCTGACTTGTAACCGTCGAGTTCAGGCTACAGACTAGAAACTTGAGACCTCAATCTTGCTCTAAAATTGTCTCTAGGATTGCAGAGTAATTAAAAAATTATGCGTGTTTTTCGTCAAATCATCGTAGTCGGAGTGGGCGCTGCAATTACTTTGGGCAACGCCGCACAGAGTGCTTCAGCACAGTCTCCGACTCAATCTCAGGACAGTTTGGCCCTTAGCAATCAGCTCGAATTAGGGCAGAATGTTCGATCGACCTCGAACAAAGCGGCAGAATCAGCGTCAGAGGCCGAACAGTCGATCGCCCTTAACCCCCCAGCCGGGCCGGAGCAAGCATCAAAGCCTCAACAGGCTGCTCCGGCTTCCCCATCAACTCTGTCTCAGGCCGGTTCGACGCCTCTAAGAGGGTTGGAACCGACACAGACTCAGCAGCCTTCCCCGAACCCTCCCAACAATGTTCCTGTGCCCAGTTCCCCAGTACCAATTCTCCGGGGCACTCCGAACGAAAGTTTCCCCCCTGTCCCTCCGAGGGGCATTTTAGACACCAAGCCTCCGACTTCCCTGGAACCCAACCCGAATCCGCTGCTGTTTCCGACAAACCCGGAGGATGTCAGGATCGAGCAAACTGAGTCAATTACCTTGCAGCAGGCGATCGACCTCGCCCGCCGCAACAGCCAAGTTTTGCAAATCGCCGGACAGCAAGTGGAACAAAGCAGAGCAGCTTTGCGCGAACAGCAAGCTGCTCTTTATCCCGACCTAAATTTTCAAATGGACGCCAGCCGCTCTGTGACGGCCGGCGGAGAACTCGGAATCCGGGCTGGGCAGCGCCGCCTCAACGCTCTGGCTAACCGAACCGGGCAGCCCGCCGAGCAAGCCGGCACAAATTTCGGCAACAACAGTCTCAACAGCACTTTGCAGTTGAGCTATGACATCGATTTGTTCGGAAGGCGACGGGCTAACATCCGCGCGGCAGAGGAACAGTTGCGCCTTCGGGAATTGGATGTGGAACGCCAAGCCGAGGAACTCCGCTTCGACACTGCTGAGGCTTACTACACCTTGCAAAACGCGGACGGACAAGTTGCCATCCGCCAAGCTTCCGTCAGAAATGCCCAGCAAAGTTTGCGGGATGCCGAAGCCCTAGAACGGGCAGGGGTGGGAACCCGGTTTGCTGTGTTGCAAGCTCAGGCAAATTTGGCTAACGAAGTGCAACAACTGTCAGTGGCCCGCCGGGATCAGCGGGTTGCCCAGCGGCGACTGGCTGAGATTTTGAATATCAGCCAGTCGGCGAACTTGACAGCGGCAGATCCTGTAGAACAAGCGGGCTCTTGGAGGCTGTCTTTGGAAGAGAGTATCGTGCAGGCTTTTAAGAATCGCCCCGAGTTGGAACAGCAGTTGGTGCAGAGGGATATCAGCAAGCAGCAGAGGCGATCGATTCAGGCGGGGCGTTTGCCTCAACTGAGTGTTGGGGGTAGTTACAACGTACTGGGACAAGACCCTGATAACCCCGATCCGTATACTGCTCGCGGCTGGGCCGATGGTTATTCGATCCGGGCGAGTCTGACTTGGAGTATCTTCGATGGGGGCGCGGCGAACGCGAGGGTAAAACAGCGGGATGCGGATATTACGATCGCCGAAAGTCGATTTGACCAACTCCGCAATCAGGTGCGCCGGGAAGTGGAACAAGCTTATTTTGGCTTAGAGTCGAGTTTTGAGAATATCGAAACTTCTGAGGCGGGGGTTTTGCAGTCGAGGGAAGCTCTGCGTCTGGCGAGACTGCGGTTTCAAGCTGGTGTGGGTACTCAGACGGATGTGATTCAGGCGGAAACTGATTTGACTAGGGCTGAGAGAAACCGATTGTCGGCAATTGTTACCTACAACCTGGGACTTTCGTCTCTTCAGCGGGCTGTGAGCAATCTGCCCACTAATAACCTCTCGGATGCTCCTTGAGATTCGGTTGGGGGGAGCTTTAATTACCAGATCAATTGGACATCCTGTATTAAACGTCCGACACATTAGTTAATATTTTGTAATAGAGTTCCATGTCAACTGCGTTAAGGGATCGGCAATGGCCAATATCAAGTTTGTGAAGGAAAATCAGGAAGTCATCGCAGCAGACGGAGCCAATTTGAGGCTCAAAGCTCTAGAAAACCGCATCGATTTGTACACATTTTCGGGAAAGATGATGAATTGCGGGGGCATCGGTCAATGCGGCACCTGCATTGTGGAAATTGTCGAGGGTAGTGAAAATCTGTCGCCCCGCACTGACTTTGAGAATCGCAAGCTCAAGAAGAAGCCCGAAAACTATCGGTTGGCTTGTCAAGCTATGGTCAATGGCCAGGTGAGCGTGAAGACTAAACCGTGACTCTCAGAAGGCAGAAGGTTGATTAACAGAAAGAAAATGCAGAATGCAAAAATTGTGTTTTTTTTCCTATTTCACTGTATAATCACGCTTTTTGCTCGCCTAGGAAAAGAAACTTGGTTTCTAGGACAAATAAGAGATGGGGCAGCGAGGCATCCAAGCAGAAAGAGGGTTTCGACGCTTGTCGGTAAGCTCTTCTTCTGTCTTCGAGTTTGCCTTTTGCCTTTGAGTGATATCCTAGTTGTGTGTGTTTTTCTATTTTCCGATAGAGGCGAGCGTCTTCATGGAAGTTAACGATTTAGGGTTTGTGGCAACCATTCTGTTTGTATTGGTTCCCAGTGTTTTTCTAATCATTCTGTACATTCAAACTGCTAGCCGTCAAGGTAGAAAAGATTAGCAACTGCTGCTATTTTTATCTGGCTTTGCTGCTTGCAAAAAAAAGCGCCAACAGCTTTTTGCTGAGGCGCTTTTTTGATTAACTGTTGAGTGTTAGCTGCTAACTCTTAACAATAAGATCCTAGCCGACTGTGCGGGCTAGCAAGACGGGACAGTTGGCATAAACTCGCACATAGTCTGATAGCGAATTTCCCAGGAGTCGATCGATATCCACAAAGTTTTTGGCAACGCTGGGTCTCCGATCCGGGGAACCGATTACCAACAAGTCGGCATTCAAGTCGTCTGCAATCCGACAAATTTCTTCCCCTGGCTTGCCTGTAGCACTCACGCAGCGGTAGCTAACTCCCATTTGTTTCGCTAGTGCTACTGCCGGAGCTAATACGGGGTCTTTTTCAGCACTTCCTGTTAAATCTTCGCTGGCTTTTCCCGTCAAATCTTTGGTGACGTGTACTAAAATTATCTCTCCGCCGCTGACTTCTTTAACCAAAGATAGCGCAAGCTCTAATGACTGTTTGGCAGCTTCTGATTTGTCTACCGCCACCATGACGCGCTTGATTTTTTTGACGTAGATGTCGTCTTTTACTAACAACATCGGTCGGGATGTTAGCTGGAAAACGTACTGGCTGACTGAGTTTTCCAAAATCGATTGCAGCCGTCCGAGTCCCCGGGAACCCATAATTACTAAGTCGGATTGTTCTTCTTCTGCGACTTGGCAAACCGTGGTTTTCGGGTCTCCCTGTTTGAGCCGAGGGTTGACTTTGCTGGGATCTATTTTCAAAGACTGGACTGCTTGTGCTAAAATCTTGCCTCCTTCTTCCAGTTTCTCGGCCATGCCATCGGAGGTTACTTGGGGCGGCACGACGTGCAAGACGGTGACAGAGGTTTGTTGCAAGGAAGGGATGTCCATCAACATATTAAACATCTCTTCGCACAAGCCGCGACCGGCGACGGCTACTAAAATTTTTTCTATCATGGTTTTGGCGGTAAAAACAGTTGAGTTTTCTTGTGCGACGTTAAACTAGGCCGTTGGTACTCTAGTTCGTTAATGTTAAGCATAGACCTGAAGTTTGTCTTATGATTTGTAGAAATGTAGCGTTTTGGAACGATTTGTAAAGTGTTAGAGAACGATCGAACTCAACCAGAACTCGCACCGGCTGGTGCTATTCAAAATCGGCGGGGGATGGACTCTGAGGGCTGGTTTGAATATTTGGTGCGAGTGTACCCTCACCATACTGACTACAGCGGTGTGGTTTGGCACGGGACTTATATTGCTTGGATGGAGGAAGCTAGGGTGGAAAGTTTGCGCTCTCTCGGCATCGAGTATGCAGACTGGGTGGCGCAGGGTTTGGAATTGCCCGTGGTGGAACTTTCGCTGCGCTACCACCGGGCTGTACAAATGGGTCAATCTGTGGCAGTCAGAACGCGGATCGCTGCTACCGAGGGTGTGCGGCTGCTTTGGGATTACGAAATTCGATCGGCTGATACTCAGGAGTTATATGTGACAGCACAGGTAACTTTGGTTGGTGTCGATCGTGACAAGAACAAGATTATCCGGCAATTGCCACCGGCGATAAAGGAGGCTTTGACAAAGCTTTCTGTTAAACCTTCAGCCTAAGCTGCTGTTAACTCTAAAAAATAGTTTTTGCAGCCCTAGTAAGTAGAGTGCGTGACTTTTGAGTCACTCCATTCGTCGCCCAAATTTTCTTTTGTCACGCACCCTACACAACTGCATTCTGCCTTCATTGGAACTTTTAATAATGTCAAAAAAACTGGGATTGCCAGAGCCAAATATTGAACTTCAGCGCAATATTTTGGAAAAAACCGAGTTACACTCTGCCTTAACACCTGAAAACAAAACTCTTGTTTCGGGAAAGCCAGACAGTTTAAAAAACGGTGACTTAGCTGACAGTCAAGGCAAAATTTGGGCGATCGTTTCGCTGTCGGCGGCGCTGCTAGCGGTGTCGCTGGCAGCGATTTTTATTAGGTTGAGCGAACGGGAAATCAGCCCGAATGCTACTGTTTTTAACCGTTTGTGGATAGCAACTGTAGTATTTGGACTATGGAATGGTGCTGATGCTGCGCGTCGCCGAATGTCTGGGGCCCAAGTTGAAGAGCGATCGAACTACACTCTGCAGGATGTGATGCTGTTAATAGCCGTAGGCGTGGTTTCTTCTGCTTCTGTGGGTTTCTGGGCCTGGTCACTGAGTCAGACTAATGTCGCTAATTCTACTGTACTGCGAAACTTAACTCCTTTATTTACTACTTTGGGGGGATGGCTGCTGTTGGGGCGACGCTTTGACAACAGGTTTTTGGTGGGACTGGCGGTGGCTTTGTCTGGCGCAATTGCGATCGGAATCGACGATTTGCAAACTGCGGGAGACAATCTTGTCGGCGACGTTGCTGCTCTTTTATCGGCGATGTTTTATGCAGGAAATCTGCTAATTTCCGAACATTTGCGAACCAAGTTTCCGGCGACAACTATATTGATGTGGCGCTGTTTTATGGGCAGTATCTTGGTTTTGCCACTGGTTCTCCTTGCGGGCGATCGAGTTTTCCCTTATTCTTGGGAGGGATGGCTGACTGTAATTGCTTTGGCCGTGGTTTGCCAAGCTTTTGGTCAGGGACTGCTTATCCACAGTCTCGGTCGTTTTTCGTCGGAATTTGTAGCTTTTTTCCTGCTCCTAGAACCGGTAATTACGGCTATTATGGCTTGGGTGCTGTTTTCGGAAAGTTTAAGCTTGTTTAATTGGTTTGCTTTTTCTGTGGTTTTGGCGGGAATCTACTTGGGAAAATCTAGCAGTTCGGTGGCTAAAAAATGAAACAAAAAGGAAAAAAATACTTAAATGACTCCAACATCAATCAGCCTGAATAGCTGGCATTATGACTTTAGTTTGCTGCCTCAATATTTGGAGGTGCTGTTTGCTAAATTGCGGATTGCTGTGGTGTTCGGCGGCGACTGCGATCGCCCCGGCTCAGTGATTTACAAAACTCACAATCCCCGCGCTTGGAAGAGTTACGAAATCGTCGCCCGCGAGATTGCTACAGCATTAGCAGAAATTGGCTTTAAGCACGTTTTTGTCCTACCTGATGACATGAATTTGCCGGAACAACTCAAACAAAATAATATCCATTTAGTGTGGCTGAATACTGGCGGAGTCCAAGGCTACAATCCTGTTTGTCACACTCCCGCATTGTTGGAAATGTTGGGAATGCCTTATGTGGGTCACAATCCTTTAAACAGTTCAACTTTAGATAACAAACACGCTTTTAAACGGGAACTGCAATCAGTCGGAATTAAAACCGCTCCGTTTATGACTTGGCATCCTTCTCAAGGGATTTTGCAGCCTAATTTGCATCAGCGTTTTGCCATTGCTTTTGGTGACTATCAAGGGCCGTTTGTTGTTAAACCAGTATCCGGCCGCGCTTCATTACACGTTCATTTTGTAGACAATATTGAGGGTTTGTCTCAGGCGGTTTCGGACGTTCACCGAGACACTCACAATACTGCTTTAATTGAAAAATATTTGCCGGGAAGAGAATTTTGTGTAGCGGTTTGTGGCTATGTTACTTATGCTAAAGGCATATTTGATAAAAATACCAAACCCTTTGCTTTTTCGACTGTTGAGCGGGTGCTGGAGCCGGAAGAACGCATCTTTACTTCTATGGATAAAAAGGCGATTACGGCCGACCGAGGACGGTTGATGGGCGGTGAGGAACCGGAAATAAAACAAGAGTTAATTGAGTTAGCTCGAAAAATTTATTGGGAGTTTAGTTTGAACAGTTTGGTGAGGATTGATGTCCGAAGTGATGCTGATGGCTCACTTTATGTTTTGGAAGCAAATCCCAAACCGGATCTGAAACATCCAGGGGAAAATGTGACGAGTTTGGTAGCTTTAGGTTTGGCGGAATACGGAATGAGTTACAACGATTTAATTTTTAGTTTACTGGCGGATAGGTTGGATTATTTGTTGACTCAGCATATCGAAATTATTCCTCATATTGTGGATTTGCTTCATTAATCGGACTTGCAGGGTGCGCTGCACCTTACCTGTAAACAAAACGGATTTGTAAAGAAATATAAATTGTTGAGCCAAGTGAACACAAGCTGGCAAGTTGTGATAGCTTTGAGTAATATCAATTTCGGTTGCACTCCTCATGACTGTTGACTGTTAACTGTTGACTGTTGACTGTTGACTGGCGGGTCGCAAAACTGAATGGTTGATTGTTAACTGTAGGCTCGATTTTCTTATTCCGATGCAACCGGAAACGATATAAGATAGCGAGTTGTGGATGTCCATTTTTTTGGTCAGCATCAAAATCACTCAATTTATATTAATTAGATAAAACAAATGGAAGCATTACTTTTATTAATAGGATTTGGAGGCGGGGCATTAGTCTGCTGGCTAATTTTGAATAAGCGAAATTCACGCAATTTGGTGCGGATGCAGGGTTCGCAGGAGGCTATATCAAATTTGGCTGCTCAGTTGGATGCCCGAACTTCGGAATTGCGACAAAAGGTACAGAATGAAAATCAGCTAAATTCTGAATTGTCCCAGTTGCAAAGTCGGTTGGAAACTGTGACTCGCGAGCAAGATTTCTTAAAAAATCAAGTGTCAGAAATGGAAGAATTTTTGACAGGAATTGCCCAGGATCGATCGCAAATTGATGCTCTGATTGCTGATTTGCAGTTTCAGTTAGAAAATGCTCACCAAGCTGAGTCGCAGTTAGCAGAAGTGGCAGAACTTAAAGAGCTGTTAGAAGTTGCGGATCAGGAGCGATCGCAACTTAACGCTCAATTGCTGGAAATGCAAGCAGAGTTAGAAGCGGTTGATGCAGAACGTTCTCAATTTCACGCTCTGCTGTCGGAATTTGAGAGTCAGTTGGAAACGGCTAGCCAAAGCCGATTGCAGGTACAGTACCAGTTGTCGGAAATTCAAATTAAGTTCGATCGCTCGATTGAAGAGCGGCACCAACTTCAGTCTCAACTGTTGGGTTTGCAAACTCAACTGCAATTAGTCGAAGCAGAGCGATCGCAATTTACTTCGGAATTGTCAGAGTTACAAGCTCAATTGGAGAGTGCAGAGCAAGAGCGCGAAATACTCAACTCTCAATTGCAAACAGCTCGCGAACAAGCACAGCAACCTCCATTTGAATTATTAGAACTGCAAAGACAGTTAGAAGCTGCTAATCTGGAGAAAATGCAGTTAAACTCTCAAGTTCATGAACTACAACTTCAATCCGAAATGGTGGTTTTAGAGCGAGAAAGACTCCTGTCTGAGTTGTCAGAATTGGAGTCTAAGATACATCGCAAGGAGGAAGATAGCTCGCAACTCCAGTCTCAGTTATCAGAACTGCAAGCTCAATTAGAAACAGCTAACACAGAAAGATCGCACCTTTATTCTCAACTCTCGGAATCCCAAAGTCAAATCGAGACAGCCCATCAGAATCAAACTAAACTTCAATCTCAAATCTCCCAGTTAGAACGCCAGTTAGAAAGTGTGCGTCAAACTCGCTCTGAATTAGAATCTCAGCTAGAAATTGCTAAAACAGAACGATCGCAACTTTATTCTCAACTCTCGGAAATTCAAAGTCAAGCCGAGACAGCCAACCAGAATCAAAATCAACTTAAATCTCAAATCTCCGAGTTAGAGCACCAGTTAGAAAGTGTGCGTCAAAGTCGCTCTGAATTGGAATCTCAGCTCACTTCTCAACTCTCGGAATCCCAAAGTCAAATCGAGACGGTCAATCAGAATCAAACTCAACTTCAATCTCAAGTATCGGACTTAGAAAATCAGCTAGAAAGTGTGCGTCAAAGTCGCTCTGAATTAGAAGTTCAGCTAGAAACAGCTAACACCGAACGATCGCAACTTTATTCTCAACTCTCGGAAATTCAAAGTCAAACCGAGACAGCGAACCAGAATCAAAATCAACTTCAATCTCAAGTATCGGACTTAGAAAATCAGTTAGAAAGTGTGCGTCAAAGTCGCTCTGAATTGGAATCTCAGCTCACTTCTCAACTCTCGGAAACTCAAAGTCAAATCGAAACAGCTAATCAAAATCAAGCTCAACTTCAATCTCAAGTATCTGACTTAGAAGCTCAGCTAGAGAGTGTGCGTCAAAGTCGCTCTGAATTGGAATCTCAGCTCACTTCTCAACTCTCGGAAACTCAAAGTCAAATCGAAACAGCTAATCAAAATCAAGCTCAACTTCAATCTCAAGTATCCGAGTTAGAACACCAGTTAGAAAGTGTTCGCCAAACTCGCTCTGAAGTGGAATCTGGGCTAGAAACTGCTAACAGAGAACGATCGCACCTTTATTCTCAACTCTCGGAAACTCAAAGTCAAATCGAGACAGCAAACCAGAATCAAGCTCAACTTCAATCTCAAGTATGGGAGTTAGAACATCAGCTAGAGACAGTTTATCAAGAACGCTTACAGCTAACATCGCAACTTTCCGAAGTGGGCGATCGACAATCTGAGCATTTTGAGTCGAAGTCAGGGCAAATTAAAGTATCTACTTCAGATACCAAAGTTGGGAAGAGTCAAGGATTTGTTGTTTCTCAGCAGAGTGAAGGCGATTATACTACTATTAGCGAAGCGCTGAAAAATGCAGCACCGGGCACGCGCATTGACGTGCATCCAGGCGTTTACCGCGAAAGTCTAATTATCGACAAATCGGTAGAAATTATCGGCAGCGGAGATGTCGATCGCATTGTGGTTGAAAGTATCAACTCAAACTGCATTAAAATGGCAACTGACAGTGCTTTAGTGCGCGGTTTAACGCTGAACGCAACTGGGAAATATTACACTATAGATATTCGCAAAGGCGAGTTAATCATAGAAGACAGCGATATCACTTCTGCGGACTATTCTGTGGTGGGAATTTGCGGCCCCGATGCAAATTCTATCCTCCGCCGCAGTCAAATTCATGATGGGGTATGGAACGGAATTTTTATATCGGATAATGGGAAAGCAACGGTGGAAGATTGCAGTATTTTTGACAACGGCAGTTTGGGAATAGGTGTCGGATTGGGAGGAAAATTGATCGTGCGCCGGTGTCGGATTAATGGTAATGAAGGTGAGGCGATCGCCGTTTACAGAGATGGCATTGCTACCGTGGAAGATAGCGATTTAACGGGCAATGCTGGGGGTGCTTGGCGCGTTGCAGATAACGGATACCTGCGCGGTAAAGGCAATCAAGAATAGAAGAAGGAAGTTCGGCAACGGATTATGTAACGGATGTAACGGATGTAACGGATGTAACGGATGTCAGGAAGAAGGCAGAAGGCAGAAGGCAGAAGGCAGAAGGCAGAGGGAAGAAGGAAGAGAAAAGAGGGAATAGAATTCCCAATTAGCGGTTCCCAATCCCCGATTGCCAATTACCAATTATCAGTTCTAAATGCCTAACAATCGAGCTGGATTGTGTTTCATCATTAAATCAATTTCGTGCGGGGAAATTCCTTGATTTATCAATTTTTTCACAAATAATTTGTAACCTTCCGCAGGTAAAGGATCGGGTTTTCTTCCCAAATCTGTACTCATAACAAAATGCTCGGCTCCTATTAGTTTAATCGCTGCTGCCATCTTACTAATAGGAACTTGATGCCAGTTTTTGTGTCCGTCATCAACGGCATTTTCTCCCATCAAATCGTTGACAAATGCCAGTTCTAGAAAAGCTCCCATCTGGGCGGCTGTTTGCATATTTTCTAGGGATAAACCGGGTACATCCGCCATTGCGTGGGTAATCAGGATTTTTTTAATGTTGAGCAGGTTGGCTGCACCGACAACTGCCATCACTTCTTCTGATGAAATATGACCGGTTTCCAATACCAAATTTTCTTTGGCTACCATCTTCAACACGGCTGCTGTTTCCGGTAAAACTTTGCCCTTTTCCGCAACTTTAATCCCCCTTCCCGATTTTTGAAAAACCTGCAAGTGATGCTCAGCATCAACCGTTGGTAGCCACACTACTTTACCGTATTTGCCGCCGATGCGGTGCATTGCGTCTACAGCGTCGGGATTAATGCCGCCGACAGCATAATTGAGAACAACTCCTCCGAAAACTTGGATTTCTGGTACTATTTTATTAACCAGAACTGCCCGCGCTGCTGTGCTGGCATAATGATTTTTCAATACCACAGCTTTCATCTTCGCCCTAGCAGCTAATTTCGCTACTTCAAAATCGTCTAATCTGCGGGGAATCGCATCAGGAGAAGAATGAATGTGAAAGTCGATCGCACCTTCGATCGTACTCTTTGGCAAATTGACCATCGGCGAATCTCCGACAGCATAAACTGGCAGACAAAACCAATAGCAAACCATCCAAACTAACGTTAAAAAAACAGCTTGCATTTATCCCCTCTTCCCTTCTCCCCTCTGCGTTCTCTGGCGCTGGAGCGCTTCATTCCCTCTTAATTATCTCAAATAAAAGATTTAACCGCATTTGCTAAAGCTGCTGCATTCTCTTCGTGCATTCCCAAGGAACCAGGAATAACTCGCGATTCAACACCGGGTAATTCCGTTAATGCTTCCATTTCAGCCTTTGATTTGGGCGGCGCATCCTCAGCAATTACAACCATCACCGGCACTGCTAATTGTTGAAAATTATCTGTAAATTCCGATCGCACTTTTGCCGGATCTAAACCACCAGTCACAAAGGCAGCGGAACCGTATCTAGCACCGGGTTTTTGCGTCACTTGCCATTTACTTTGGATGAAATCGGGCGTGACTTTAGCTGCATCAACATAGACGTGGCGGCGGTACATCAAGCTGAGGAATGACGGCGCAGTGTTGAGTTTGTATAGGAATTGTCCCAGTAAGGGCGATCGTACTAATTCTCTCACAATTCCATGCCATCCGCTTTGCTGTTTGCTCATCGTCGGCAAAGGCCCGCGCCAAGTCGGTGCAGCTAACACAATCTTTGACCATACATTGGGCTTTGATTGCGCTAACTGCATCACATAACCCGCAGCATGACCGGCTGCAACTACAGCAACAGGACTATTAAAAATTGACTCAACAAAATCCTTGAGAAATTGATGGTATAATTGCGGCTGATAGTCGGTTCGCGGCCGATCCGAGTCGCCGAAACCCGGCCAATCTAAGCTCACAACTTGAAATTCAGAAGCTAACAATTCTGCTAAAGGACGCATTTCTTCTCGCGTCGAAACTGTACTGAAAGCAGGCAGCAGCAGTACAGGATTTCCCTGTCCTCTGGTTTCGTAAATAACTTTGATTTGCGTTTCTTGCCAATTCCAGATATATTCTTGAACGGCAGCGGGATAGTTGCCCGAACGTGATTTTGTTAAATTGGTAGTTTGAGTCATAACTTTTTATTCTTTTAATTTGCTTCGGCTTGCTTGCTCAATTCACAAGCAAGTGCCTTATTTTTCATCATTTGAAAAATGTTGTAAAAGCCGTTCGCGCGGGAAGGTGTCAGACTCACATTCAATCCCGTGTCTTGAATAAAATCTGGAGTAATGGTGACAATTTCAGCAGGTGTTAATCCGCTCAAACCTTCCACCAGCAAGCCAACTAATCCTTTGACTAACTGAGCGTCTGAATCGCCTTGATACAGAACTTTTCCGTCGGCCAAATTTGCAGTAATATAAACTTGCGACACGCAGCCAGAAACTTTGTTTTCCGGCAGTTTGTCGCTTTCGGAAAATGCTGGGAGTCGCTTGGCATACCACAGCAGTTGTTCGTAGCGCTGTTTCGGATCGGAGTGTCGCTGAAAGCGCTGGACGATTTTAGCTAGGGCTGCGGGTAGTGTGGTGTTTGTGGACATGATTCACTCGTAGCGGTTTACTGCGTTAATATTATACCTTCAATTGTAGCAGGTAAGGGCGATCGATTTGAGATTTGAGATTAGGACTTAAGGATGAGATAGTAGGGACACGGCAATGCCGTGTCCTCATGGGTTTTTAAGACACGATCTTAAACTAAGCAACTGTTCAGGTGTTCTCGAATTTGAGCGGTATCTAAGTTGCGGCCGATGACTACGAGTTGATTGTTAGGTGTGGTAAACCATTCGGAAGCATCTAATTCGTATCTGGGGCCGCTGAGTTGAAAAATGTGTCTCATCGGACTGTCGTTAAACCAGAGAATTCCTTTTGCCCGAAATACATCAAAGGGCATTTTTTCGGTGAGAAATTCTTGGAATTTGTGAACATCAAAAGGTCGATTGCTCTCAAATGATAGTGTAATAAATCCGTCGTTATCTAAGTGATGAGATTGATGTCCGTGATGGTGTTCGTGTTCGTGATGGTGTTCGTGATGGTGTTCGTGTTTTTCCTCAATTTCAAGACTGTTGAAAATATCTGCTTGCGTTAAACCTACACCCAAAATTAAGGGTAGAGGAACTTCACCGTATCGAGAGTGTAAAATTCTCGCTCCTTCCTTAACTGTGCGAATGTAAGATTCTAACTCTTCTACTTTTTCTTGAGGAGCTAGATCGGTTTTGTTCAGCAGCACAATATCTGCAAATGCCACTTGTTTAAAAGCTGCTTCGCTGTCAAAGTGATCGGTAGTAAATGTTTCGCTATCGACTACGGTAAGTACAGAATCTAGATTGGTCAAATCCCGCAACTCGGTGCCGACAAATGTCAGGATAATCGGCAGCGGGTCGGCCACTCCGGTGGTTTCAATCACCATACAGTCGATGCGTTTTTCTCGTTCTAAAACTCGGTAAACTGCATCGACTAAGCCTTCGTTAATCGTGCAACAGATGCAACCGTTGCTAAGTTCTACCATGTCATCGTCTGTAGAAACAAGAAGCTGCGAATCGATATTGATATCGCCAAATTCGTTAACTAAAACTGCTACTTTTAAATCTTGGCGATTTTTGAGTATTTGATTGAGCAAAGTGGTTTTGCCGCTGCCGAGAAATCCGGTAATTATAGTTACTGGCATCCCTTTTTTGGGAAGATCGGCAATTAAATTTGGGGTTTGTACGGTGAGATTAGTCATTGTTATTCATTGGTTAGTTGTAAAGGCATTGCTGTTAATTTCCAAAGCCGATCGCACCTCATCGCTGACAGCCCGGTGCGATCGCCTCTGCTAAGATACGGGCGATCGAGCCGATCGCGCGCACTTTATGTGATAATCATTCTCATGATACCTACAAATGCGGTTGGCGCGCAAGCTCTACAATTACAGATCGGTGCAATATCTCCGATCGGGCTTTAATCTGAATAGGTTACTGTAGTTAACGAGCGCGATCTATCCACAAACAGGAGAATATATGGTAAGTAACTAGCCAGATTGTCTCTTAGGAGTTTGGGCGATCGCGCAGGAATAACTCTGAAAAAAGGTTATTTATCTAACGGCAAAGCGGTATAATATATTGTGAAAAAAATCTGGCTAAAATATCGAGTTTTTCAGGCAGTTGTATTCTTAGGATTGGGTTTGGTGTTAACCATCGCCCTTTCACTTTCTTTTGGTGCGGTGCCGATGAGTTCAGCTCAATTGTGACAAGCATTTCTGCACCGAGGTGATGCTGTAAATCAAACTATTTTCTGGGAAGTGCGTTTGCACAGAGTGGTGGCAGCGCTGACATTTGGTGCGGCGTTAGGAATTGTCGGGAGCTTGGCTGCAGGAGCCGCTCAGCAACGGTTTAGCCGCTCCTTTTGTATTAGGAATTTCGGCTGGTGCGGGGTTAGTTGCGATTACCATGCTGACTTTGGGAATATTTCAAACTGGGGTGTCTTTGGCGGCTTGGATAGGTGCTATTTTAACTTCGATGCTGGTCTACTTTTTGGGACAAACTAAAACGGGAATTTCTGTCGAACGTTTGGTTTTAGCTGGTGTGGCTGTGAGTTCTCTTTTTGGGGCAATACAAACTACACTGCTGCTGTTAGCTGAAGACAGCCGTTTGCAAGCTGCTTTGAATTGGTTAATAGGCAATTTAAACGGTCGCGGTTGGTCGAATTTGCAGGTTGCTGCACCTTATAAGTAGTTGGACAGAATTAATTACACAAAATAGAATCGGAAATTCTCTTCCTGTGAGCCTTGCAAAATTATATCTGTGTAAATATTTCTGTTCATGTACTTATTTTGGCTGCTTTGCTGTTAGGATGTTTTTTGGGGCGATCGATAAATTTGCTGGCTTTGGTTTCTCTAAAAGTGAGAAAGCTAAAGGCATTCCAAAGCCCGCAGCGATCGGAAACCAGATTTTTGAGACTGACTCCCAATGGTGTCGGATCGCCCTCAAGAAGCTAAATCCAGAGGTGGCAAACCGCGCAACTGTCGCAGCGAGTTGATACACATCTGACAGTCGCAGCCAAACAGGGCCACAGCCGCATCGCTTTCTTCTTCCGAAAAATCCAGCATCGCCACCTGCTGATCATCAGGCTGCTGCCAACTGATTTTTACTTTAGAATTAGCAGCAGCTTTGGCGGGGAGGCGCACGCAAGTCAGACGCTGAGTGTGGGGCGATCGCACGCAGCGGGGCGAATCAGCCGATTGGCTTGGTGTTTCGCCAATTTGAGCGGGATTTGCGATCGCGCTCAAAGACATCACAGATCCAAACAGCGTGGGGCTTACCAATAAAGTGAGGAGTAATCTATTCATTTGTCGTCTTTAAGAACTTTAATGTATACAGTAACCGATTATCTGTTGCAATTCAACAAGGTTTTCGTCCGACATCAGTAAGATTTGGCGTTATGAAGGCTTAAAAGTCGAATATTTGTCGCCCAAATATCTAATAATTTTTCGGGTATTAGCAACAAGCATTTTCTGATAAGTATCACCTTTGCTTCCCAGTTTAAGATTTGTTGCAATTTTAGTAAGTTTAGCTTGCCAGTGATAACAAACTCTTCCAATGTGGGTAAACTGATTTCAGTAAGGGTTACTCGAAGCAGCGAACAAGTTTACCTCAGAAACCAGGTGGGGAGTGATGAGTACAGTTTTAGTGGTGGAAGATTCCCGCAGCCAGCGGGAGTGCATTTCACATCAGTTGAGATGCAGCGGATTGAATGTAATTCAGGCATCGGACGGTGTGGAAGCGCTGGATAAAATTGAGAAAAATTGCCCCGATTTAGTATTATTAGATGTCATAATGCCCCGTCTAGACGGCTACGGGGTTTGTCGTTTAATTAAAGCTAATCCCGAAACTCGGAACATACCAGTGGTATTTTTAACAGGCAAGGGACAGCGGTTAGCTTTATTTGCGAGGTTCCAGGGCGATCGCGCCGAGGCTTATGTTAGCAAACCTTGGCAGCCGAGGGAACTTTTGGCAACGATCAAAAAAGTTTTGCTCAATGCCAATATTAAGTTCGATCGAGCTTCAGCGGACGCTTGGACAGAATACGGAATTTTAAACTTAAGTACAGTCGAACTGTATCAAAGCCATGCCGATGCTTGGACAAAATACAGTTCCCAAATTATTAAATTGTACGATTCCAGCTTAGCAGCTTTTGAGCAAGCTTTGGCAATTGAACCGAGTCACTCCAATGCAAACAAGTATCGCAACCGAGTCCAGACAATCCGGGCAATTTTGATGAAAAAATTAGAGCACACTAAACCCTGCAAAGTGTGCGATTATTATTACGGTAAGGATGGCATCAATTGTGCGGTGCATCCTGCTGGCCGGTCTCAAGAACTGTGTCGCGATTGGGAATTTAATTAAACAAAGATGAAAACAAATAACCGCGCTACCTTAGAAAAGCTGCTGCAAGAAAGAAACGAACATCCCGAAAGAATGGCTGAAATTGATGCGAAAATTAATGAAACTTTTCGCCAAAATTACGCAATTTTAGTAATGGATATGTCGGGATTTTCGCGCACGACAGTCCGCTACGGAATTATTCATTTTTTGGCAATGATTCACCGGATGCACGGAATTGTCAAACCGATAATTTCAGAATACAGCGGCACTGTAGTTAAGGAGGAAGCCGACAATATTTTTGCAGTTTTTCCCGATGTAAAATCGGCTGTGGAAGCTGCGATCGACTCTTTGAAACAAACGGCGGCTGTCAACACGACACTGCCGCCGGAGATGGATATTTACCTCTGCATTGGTATTGGCTGTGGCGATGTTTTGATGCTGGAAGGAGAAGATATGTACGGATCGGAATTTAATCTGGCATCCAAGCTGGGAGAGGATTTGGCGGAACGGGGAGAGATTTTGCTCACCTCAGCAGCCTTTGAAAAGTTGGAAGGTGACAAGCAAGATTGGGAAAAAGTGGAACTTTCGGTTTCAGGTTTGGAATTGGTGGCGTACAAGCGGCTGTAATCGGGTGAATTTCTGTTGTCTTCTCGTTCTTCGCCATGCTGGAAAATGAGACATGACCCAGCCCAAAAACGGATACAAGCCCCCGACTTAAGTCGTGGAAAGATAAAAATTTTAGACCAAAGTTCAAACTCCCAGATTTATCTGTGGGGTAAATCTAAAATCTAAAATCTAAAATCTAAAATCGCCTGACTTGCCCCAGCCTTGAGTAGAAACCCGGTTTCTTCGCAGATACCTGGCGACTCAGCCATTTTTGTAGAAACCGGGTTGATGAGGCTATATTCTTAGAGAATATGGAATTTAAATAAAATTTAAAATCAGATGATTGAGGAACACAAAACTTGGCAATCTATTAATTTATCCGCTATTCGACAGCGACTGGCTTGGCTGCAGCAACAGCCCGACAAAGTTATTTTTTGCAAAGAGTCTGGTGTTCACTATGTTGCAGTCACAAAAGAGCGATCGCACATTAAGCTATCTTTAGTAGAAAAAGTAAATCGGCAAACAGATTTACTGCAATCTATTTTCGATCTCAACAATCCTTTACATCTAGTGTCTGAATATACTCAGGCGATGATGTTGGGTTTAGTGTGGCAAAGCCAACCTCAAAGAATCTACATAGCGGGATTTGGCGGCGGCAGAATTCCCTTAGTTTTGCACCACTATTTGCCGGAAACGGTTATAGAATGTACGGATGTCGATCCGATCGCGATCGAAGCAGCTACACAGTGTTTTGGGGTAAAATTCGACGATCTGCTAACTGTAACAATTCAAGACGGCAGAGACTATTTAGAGCAGCAAAAATCAGATACTCAGTACGATATCATCATGATCGATGTAGCTTTTGGCAACGGCTACTTTCCGCACCGCCTATCCACCAATGAGTTTTATCAAATCTGCGAAAAACACTTGTCAACCGAGGGAGTTGTGCTAGCCAATCTGCTGCATAGAGATCAGTTTTATGCCGAAAAAGTTACGACTTTTCAAAGTGTGTTTTCTCAGGTATGCCTATGTGTTTGCCAGGAAAGTAATAGCATTTTGATTGGTAGCAACAGCCAGATTTGGGAGAAAGATGAGATTGTTGCTAAGGCAAAATATTTACAAGATAGCTATCAATTTTCATTTCCATTAACTGACAGATCACAGGAAGTAAAATTAGGTAGAGAATTGGCGGAAGCTATACCTAATTTAGACAAAGCTCAAATTTTTCATGACGATTCGCCGCCCGCTGGTTATTTTGATTGCTGGTTATTCTGATATTTATAATAAGTCCGGGTTTACTCTTTGTGGAACAGGCATCTTGCCTGTTACTGATACAATGTTGAGATCACCCAGGGATTGAAAGAGACTGCGGGATAAAATTGCTCTCAGAGTGCGATCGGATATAACCATCGACAATAGGGCCACGCAGGACACGGCATTGCCATTTCCCTACCTCAAGATAATCAATCTTCCTCGATAAGAGATGTAACAATCGCCCGATTAATTGCAGGGAAACCGCACGGCGTCGTCTCCTGACTGTAGGTAATATCAATTCCGATGCCACCGGATTTGATATAACTCCTATTTCATATATTCAACCATCTGCTGTTCCAGCTTAGCCAACAATGTATCCACATCGGTCGCAGCTTCCTCAAAACAAACAGGAGGTTCAGGCTTAGGTTCAAAAAGAATCAACTTAATTTGACCTTCCCCGATCGCCAAAATCGCCACTTCTTTCTCAGGTTTGTGAGCGTTCAACACACCTACAACTTCCTGAATATGACTTTTAACTTGACGGTTCAACTCCTCAACCGCCTCTTTCTTACAATACACAAAACGCGCAGTTTCTGCAATATCAATTGCTAAAATCTCCTCGCTTTCTTCTCCCCTTTCCAGAAATAGCCCCCAAGCCAAAGCAGCCAATTCATTTTGATTAGCTTTCACAAATTTATCTAACTTGCGACTCCAGCTATTTTCGTTGGGTTTGGACTCAGGGCTATCAAATAGAAACATTTTCTCTTCTTGTTTGTATAAACTAATATTTTACAGTCAGTTAGCAGTTGGCAGTTGGCGGTTGGCAGTTGGCTGTTGACTGTTGTCATTAGTTACCCATGCCCAATGGCCCATCCCCAATTACAAATTAGCAATTACCAATTACCCAAAAGCGCTGCGTTTCTATCTTATACCAGATTGCACGCGCCAGAGCGCCGCATAAATTCCGTCCTGTTCGATCAGTTGTTCGTGCTGCCCCGATTCTACCACCAGCCCCTCTTCCATGACACAAATGCAATCAGCATTGCGGACAGTAGAAAGACGGTGGGCGATCGCAATTGTAGTGCGATTCTTGGTAATTCGTTCGAGCGATCGCTGAATTGCCGCCTCAGTCTCGTTATCCACCGCTGAAGTAGCTTCGTCAAGAATCAAAATCGGCGGATTCTTCAAAACTGCCCTCGCAATTGCAATTCGCTGCCGCTGACCCCCCGACAATTTTTGACCGCGTTCCCCTACAATAGTGTTGTAACCGTCCGGCAATTGTACGATAAACTCGTGAGCCTCGGCAATTTTCGCAGCATTTACTATCTCTCGATTGTTAGCCTCAAAACTGCCGTAAGCAATATTTTCGGCCACCGTACCGTGAAACAAAAACACATCTTGACTCACCAATCCGATCGCTCTTCGCAAATCTTTTAAATTCAGGTTATTTAATTCTATACCGTCGAGATAAATATTGCCGTACTGTACCTCGTACAGCCTCAATATGAGTTTCACCAGGGTACTTTTTCCCGAACCAGTAGCGCCAACAATAGCAGTAGTTTTGCCTGCAGGCAGAGTCAAGGAAAAATACTGCAAAATTGGCTTTCTTTGATTGTAAGAAAAAGTAACATTTTTAAATTCCAACTCACCCTTGATCGAACTAACCGGCCGCCGAATATCACCTGTGTGAATTGCGATCGGAGTATCCAACAAATTCATCACCCGATTAGTCGAAGCCATGGCGCGCTGGTATTGATCCAGAGTATTTCCCAGGCGAGTCAGCGGCCACAGCAACCGCTGGGTCAAAAATACCAAAACGCTGTAAGTTCCCACAGACAACCGGCCCGCCACCACCTCCAAACCGCCCAGAAATAGTGTTGCAATAAACCCCAAGAAAATCACAACCCGAATCAGGGGAATAAAAGCAGCCGAAAGTACGATCGCCCGTCGGTTGCTTTGGCGGTAAGCTTGGCTTTGTGCTTCGATGCGCTGAATTTCATAATCTTCGGAAGTAAAACTTTTAATAGTAGTAATTCCCATCAAATTATTCGACAGTTGTCCGTTCAGAAAACTCACCTTTTCCCGCACGTCAGCATAGAAAGGAGCAAGGCGATTTTGAAAGGCGATCGAACCCCAAATAATAAAAGGTATCGGCAGCATTGACAGCCCAGCAACACCAGGAGAGGCAGCAAAAAAAGCCGCGCCAATCACAACAACAGTGGTAATTACCTGAATCACCTCATTAGCACCGTCGTCCAAAAAACGTTCGAGTTGATTGATATCATCATTGAGAATAGAAATCAAACCGCCAGTGCTGCGCTCTTCAAAATAAGCTAACTCTAATTCTTGCAAATGCCCGTAAGCTTCCAGACGCAAATCGTGTTCAATATCCTGAGCCAAATTGCGCCACAAATAATCATAGGCATATTCAAAAACAGATTCCAACGTCCAAACAATCAAACTCACAAAAGTAATAATTGCCAGTTGCCAAAAGACATCTTTTATGCCCCACTGAGCGAGGATAGAATCTTGCTGTTTCACCACCACATCAACGGCAATACCGATTAATGCTGGCGGCGCTAAATCAAAGAATTTATTCAGCAGCGAACAGATACTGGCCAGCCAAGCTTTCAGGCGGTAGCGGCGCCCGTACTTCATCAGCCGCTTTAGGGGATGGACAGGTTTTGATGGATTTGGTGATGCTTGAGAATCATTCATAGGGCATGGGGGATCGGAAATAGGGCCGAGAATTAAAAATTAGTAGAGTGCTCGGCGCGCACCTTACCCTGGTTTAATTTTTAATTCTCAAATGCCCCGTTCCTAGGCTTTAAACGTTAACACTGGCTTCATTTTAGCGACTACACCAACTATTTGTGCCTCAACCTGAACGTCAATTACTGGTTGAATTGGCTTGTAAGCGGCCGGTGCTTCTTCGATTCTGCGTTCTTCGCGCAAGGTAATGCAATCTACGCCGATTAATCCCAAAGCGGAGTCAGTTTTGTCAACACCTTTGCGACTCATATCGAACCGCGATCGCGCCCTTCCTGCACCGTGAGAGGCCGATCGCAAAAATCGATCGTTCCCCTTCCCAACCAGCAAAAAAGACGGCGCGCCCATCGAACCCGGTACAATTACAGGCTGGCCGGAATGTGCGGGACAAGCACCTTTGCGAGTCACCCAGCCGCCACCTTCAGCTAAGGTGATATTGTGAGGCACATCGTATACTAAGGGAGCTTCGACATCGCCAAAAACTTGCCGCAAACGCCAGCGCAGAAGTTCTGCTAGCAGCAAACGGTTGATAAAACCGTAGTTAGCGGCGGTTGCTTCCGCTTGCAGGTAGCTGTTCACAAGTTCGGGATTTGCTGCCACAGACACCGGGAAAAGCCGGGATTCAGGATGTTTCAGAGTTTTCGGCCAGGCGTCGCAAGCTCGATCGCGCCACATTCCGCCGATATATTTGCCAACATTCCGCGAACCCGAATGAATCATGAAAGCGATTTGTCCCGATCGAACTCCCCAAGTATAAGCCGTAGCCTTGTCCACAACTTCCTCAACCACTTGAATTTCGACAAAGTGATTGCCGCCGCCGATAGTCGCTAACCCGCCATCCCTGACTAAGCCGTCATTTGGGACTAATTCTTCGGGAGCCCATCTGACATCGCCATTCATGGAACCGCCAAGGAAAGTGCGATTGCACTCTGCGGCCAACTGCTGGAAATCCGAATTAGCCGCGCTGCCGGTTGCCTCGTCTGCCATACCATCCAGCCATCCGGGAATCCCGTGTTGGAACATCGCGCGAGCAGTTTTTGCAGTCATGCTGACATCGCGAGTACCGAAGAAATAATCGCCTTTGAGCAATTCTACAAATCGATCGCGCTGACTGAGGAATTGTTCGATCGACAAATCCGCAACGTGTAACCGCATCCCGCAGTTAATATCGGAACCGACAGCAGCCGGAATCACCATTCCTGCTGTTTCTACAATAGAGCCGATCGCCACCCCCGCATCCCCCGGATGGAAATCTGGAGTAGCGCAAGCGTGGCAAACGCAGCCGCCTTGAGGGTGTCGAACATTTGCCAAAGTTGCTAACTGTTTGAGCGCCTTTGCTTCCACAGGAAAATCCTCTGGGAGCAAAACTTCTGCTGTTGTGGCACTGGCATCTTGCCACTGTTCTTTCAGAGAACTATTGAGACAAATCGAGTAGACTTTATTGTCGTAACTAACATCAAGACCTTGCCGAGATAAAGCTCGCAAAAGCCTGTTCAAGTTTTTTGGCTGCTGCATAAATAGTCTATTGCGGGTTGCAGTACAACCGCCACAAATGGAAGAGATGTTGTACTTAGTAAAATAATTTGGTTCAGCAGCCGCAATCTTTATACAGAGAAGTTGAAGGCAACTTCTCGACTCACTACAAGTATGACACCTCATTTTTTCCGGGTCAATTTACCCATACTATCTGCGATAGCGAGGGAGCCAAGATTTGTGAATCTCTTCCTTGTTATGCTGTTTTTCTGCGCTGTCAGCGCCCATCAAAGCTAGTTTCCTCCCTTTTATTGTTAAATATAAATGAGCTGACTAAGGGTTGGACGCAGTTTTCCCAAAAACCAGACTTTTTTTCAATTCCCGCCAATAACCCCCCACTTTTGTTTCTCCCAAAGCCATGCGCATTTTCTGAATCATGCTGCTTCTTACAGGTGGCTTTCCGTAGTAAAGAAATTGATTGATGTCTTTAGCAAGGCCTGCATTCATGAAAGTTTGAACATCTTCGCGAGCCAAATATTTCTCCCGAACCTCCTGCAAATATTCGTCTTGAGCATTCGTGTGAAATACCGTCCAGCTCTGGTCTTCAACCTTACACAAAGTATATTGGTTGTGAGCCTCCATATATGCGCTAAATGCTTCTTCCAGCAAAAACCTGCCAAACTGGTGTGTTCCTTCAAATCTTGAAGCAATATATTCACCCACATATTCTTGCATGACTGCAACAAAGGTACTGTGCTTCATCAAAGAAAAATTGATCGTGCAGGCTCGAATGAAGTACCACCCAGCCCAAGCGTCGAGATGTGGGAACGTTCTGTTAAAAGCTCCGCCGACTGCAAAAATTTCATCTCGGTCGAGATAATCGATCGCTTCCTCTAACCAACCGTCGTGGCCTTCTCTGTAAGGTAACGTGTCAATTTTGAACCACAATACATACGGCTTGCTAGCGATTGCTCCCGATGTATACTCCTGAATAAAACATCTCTCTTTGTCATTGTCTGGATGGTTCGATGCAATGATTTGCAGCTTATCAATTAAACCCTCCTGATACAGCTCCCAATAAACTTTTTGAGTGTCGCTATCGCTGCCACCGTCAACCACAATAACTTCCCCTGGTTTGCCACCTAAAAACTTAAACCAATCCAGGAGAATCTCTCTATAGGCTAACCCATTGCCAAAATTGGCTGAGACCATCGACACTTCACTGAGTTTGCTTAATTGATCGCTCATAATTTATTTTTTCAAAAAAAAATGCTTGTCCCTTATAAGTTACTAAAATTTTAGATGGTTGTCAATTTCAAATAACATCATTACCGTAAAAATACTGATATCTTTAGTGTGTGTTTGATTATATTTGTAACAGCAAAAGCCCTCGATGCACTCCGGCTCTGATAAACGGGGTTTTTTAACCTAGGACTGAGGCCAAAAAACCCGATTTCTTCAGCGCCGATGAGTTAGTCTGTGGACTTGTAGAGTTAATACCTCACTTACGCACCGAAACTTAAAAAAACGCGTTTTTTAACCAATATCCCTCTTGCTACACCGAGAATTGTGGGGTCAAAGAACCCGGTTTCTACGATAAATCTTAGGTTGACCAACAAAACCTCCAGAAACAAACCGGGTTGCTGCACAAGTCCTCAATAAGTTTGTTTGACAGGCGAAAAATGGCAAACTTTTAACTAGAGATTGCTTAAAGATAATATCTAACCGTTGTTACAACCCGACTTCTTTTCGCCCGCAAAGCAGCTTTCAAAAAGAAAGCAGTTTGATTGTGCAGCAGTCCCTCCCACCAATTCCGCGTCACAAAAGCCGGAATAATCAGAGTCAAGAACACTCCAGGCCGCTGCTCTTCAAACAAAGTCAAAAAGTGTGTCAAAGCCGAACCAACAGAACGGTAAGGCGAGTCCAGAATTTCCAAAGGAATATCAGATTGCAAATCTTGCCAAGCCGCTTGTAATTTTGCTCGATCGGTCAAACCAATATCTACGTGAACTGCCACAACTTCATCAGCGATTAAACGAGCGTAATCGAGGGCCTCGAAAGTTCCCCGGTGCAACTGCCCGACTAACACCACTGCCGGATGTGTCACCGTCTTAACTCTAGGTCTGCGAAGATAAGACCTCGGTTCTATTCCCTGGATGCTCAAGCGAGCCGCGACATACCGATAGTGTCGGTGAATAGCTAAAAATAGACTGACTACGATCGGAATAGTTACTACGACAACCCAAGCTCCCAAAAGGAATTTTGTAGCGAGAATTACAGCTAAAACTCCCGTTGTTGCCACTGCACCAATACCGTTCATCACAGCACTAACTTGCCAACCTTTACCTCGCTCCTTAAACCAGTGAATTACCATTCCCGATTGGGAGAGAGTAAAAGAAGTGAAAACTCCAACCGCATACAGGGGAAGCACCGAGCTCGTATTGCCTCGAAAGATGATAATTAAAAGAGCAGCGCAGAAGCTGAGCAGATTAATGCCATTAGAATAAACTAGGCGATCGCCCAACAGCGACAATTGCCTCGGCAAAAACCCGTCCCGCGCCAAAAAATAACAAAGTCGTGGAAAATCAGCATAACTCGTATTCGCCGCCAACAGCAAAATTAACAAAGTAGCTGCCTGCAAATAGTAATAAAATATACCCACACCAAAAATCTGTTTTCCCAATACAGAAAGGAGCGTTTCATGTTCGCTAGGAATCACCTGATAAATATGAGCCAAGTAACTAATTCCCAAAAACATCGCTCCCAGAATTCCCCCCATATAGCTCAAAGTCAGGCGCGCATTCTTCCATTCAGGAGGCTTAAAAGCCAACACCCCGTCTGATATGGCTTCAACTCCAGTCAGGGCTGTACAGCCCGCCGCAAAAGCCCGCGCCAGCAGAAATAATCCCAAAGGTTCCTTAGCTGGAATATTTTGTAATGTCGGCATAACATTACCTGTTGCCTGTTGGAATAAACCGCAGCCAATCAAAACAAAAATGCCAACGAGAAACGCATAGGTGGGAACCATAAATATATTTCCCGATTCCCGCAATCCCCTGAGATTGGCAAACATGATTAGGACAATAAAAACTAAGCACAGTTCAACTGTGTAGGGGTGCAGCGAGGGAACTGCTGAAGTCAAGGCCGCCACCCCAGCCGAAATACTGACAGTTACAGTTAAAATGTAATCAATCATCAGCGAAGCTGCGGCGATCAAACCAGGATAAATACCTAAATTTTCTCGCGCCACAATGTAAGCGCCACCGCCGTTGGGGTACGCTTTAATTGTCTGTCGGTAAGACAGCGCCACGATCGCCAACAGTAAAATAATAATTCCAGAAATAGGCAGCGATAAACTCAAACTGCTACTCCCCGCTAGTAACAGCACGAGCAGAGTTTCTTGAGTAGCGTAGGCAACAGACGAAAGTGCATCGGAAGCCAGAACCGCTAGTCCTGTAGCGTTGCTCAACCGTTCATGAATAAATGCGCTAGTGGGGAGAGATTCACCTAGTAAAAATCGCTTGAGTCGAGAATAACTGTACATTGAAACTCAATATATAGGCATCCACAAATCATAATCTAGACGAGGACTGTTTTAAGTAATATTTGGCTCACAAGTGGTAATTCTCTCTCGCTTGTTGAGTCAGCTTCAGCTTTTGTTCGAGAGCTTGCCAATTTTCGGCTGCAATATCGCTGATGAACTCGTCAAGACTGTCGCGGTAAATAGAGAGCGATCGCAATAATTCCTCTCGATTGTACTTTGCCACCATGACTCCCAGCTCGGGATTGCCGCCCCCAACGCGGCTCGTGTCCCGAAAACCAGAACTCGCCAAATGTTGGGCTAAATTAACAATATCCCGATCGCCCTCTCGATCGCAGGCAGCAACCAGCGTCGCGCTCGCCATGAGTGGCAAATGAGAAATCCAAGCCACAGCTCGATCGTGATCTTCCGGCTCACATCGGTAAACTTTAGCACCCAGCAACCGCGCAATTTCCTCAACCTTATCCACCGCAAGCGTCGGCGTCTGGGCAGTCGGCGTCACCACGTAAGGCCGGCCCACAAACAAATCCGGTATCGCCGCCTCAATCCCGCTTTCAGCAGTCCCCGCCATCGGGTGTCCCCCTACAAAATTCGGCCACAGAGGAGACACAGCCTGCACTATGGGTGTTTTTACGGAACCGACATCGGTTACAATAGTATCAGGGGAAAGATAGGGCACCAACTCTCTGACGATCGACTCGATCGACCCCAGTGGCGTGCAAATAAAAACCACATCCGCTGCTGCCATCAGAGACAGGTTTATGCTGGCTTCATTGACAACACCGCGAGCTTGCGCCCGATCGCAAGTCTGCTGCCGACTCGAAACCCCAAAAACATTAAACCCGCGCGATCGCAAATCCAGCCCGATCGAGCCGCCAATTAAACCTAGTCCTACAATACCGATATTCATAGCAATAAAATGGGGATATTTGATACGGTGCCGCCCCCATGACAGTCGAGGAACTCCTGAAAAAATATGCCGCCGGAGAAAGAAATTTTGCCGGAATCAACCTGACTGAGGCCAACCTCAGCGGCGTCAACTTGAGCGGAGCCAACCTCAAGGGTGCGAATCTGAGTGTAGCAAACCTAAGCGGAGCAAACCTCAGCAAAACCAACCTCACAGGTGCAAAACTCAACATCGCCAGACTCAGTGGCGCCCATCTAGGCGGCGCCGACCTCACCGACGCCGACCTCAACGTCGCTTATCTAGTGCGAGTTGACCTCAAAAAAGCCATACTCATAGGAGCCAAACTGATCAGAGCCGAGCTCATTCGAGCCGAACTCAGCGGCGCAAACCTCAGCGGCGCAAACCTCAGCGGCGCCACCCTCACCGAAGCCACCCTTCGAGGAGCCAACCTCGCTCAAGCCAACCTTCGAGGCGCTCACCTCAGCGGCGCGTGCTTGACAGAAGCCAACCTCGAACAAGCCAACCTGCAAGGCGCCGACCTTAGCCGAGCCGACCTCAGCGGCGCCGACTTGCGAGGCACAGAACTGAGACAAGCCAACCTCACTCAAGCCGTACTCAGCGGCGCCGACCTCAGCGGCGTCAATTTGCGCTGGGCCATTCTCAGCGGCTGCAATCTCCGCTGGGCCGACCTCAGCGAAGCCAAATTGAGCGGTGCCGACCTCAGCCGAGCCGACCTCTGCCACGCCAACTTGCTGAATGCCAGCTTAGTTCACGCCGACCTGACAAATGCCTATCTGATCCGCGCCGACTGGATTGGAGCCGACTTAACCGGAGCCACCTTAACCGGAGCAAAACTTCACGCAGTTTCGCGGCTGGGCATCAAAACCGAAGGCATGACCTGCAAGTGGGTTGATCTTAGCCCCAACGGCGACCACAGCCAAATTTACTGGTTGAACTCGGGAGGAACCCAGGAATTTTTTCATGAAACCTTGCCCACAGTTCGGATTGTGATTGACTCGCCCTTAGACCAAGGCGCTCATTTTGCACTAGCTGCAACTTATTACCAAATTGCCCAACAATACCCAAGTTTAAGTCAGCCTCCCACGATCGAAGTCAGCTCCAGGCGCACCGTACTCGCGTTTAAAATGGACAGCGACGATAAATTATTTGCCACCGCTTACGTTGCCATTATTCCTTTTAACGACGCTGCCATAACTCAAAAAAACCTAATAGCTTTGATGAAAATGATTCAATCCCACGATGCAGGCAAACTTAACGTCAAAGAATCTAAACACGTCCAGTTATGCAGCAAAGCTCTCAACCAAGCTATCAGCAAAGTAGACCAAATCAAAATTTCCAGTTCTTTTCCAAAAATCGGTGAAAGCATCAATTTCTTTCAAATTCCAACACAGATGAGCTTAATTAATTCCCGCGATCAAAGACTCAGCGTATATCACCACCCTGCCTTCGGCAAACGCCTGATTAAAAAATACGAGCAAAGTAACTCACCATCGGGTAAGTTAGCCGAAAGCACAAAATTGGCTCAAGCTAATATCACTAGCATTTTGGATTTTATAAAAGGCTTCCACAATATAGATGTCTAGGCATATTGCATCAAGTTACAAAAAATGCTTATTCTAGTTTAAAGGTTGGGACAATAAAGCTTTGTTCTAGCTAAGACATCAGGGAAATTGAAAAGCATGGATGCCGAAGAACTCATCACCAAATATGCAGCAGGAGAAAGAGATTTTACTGCCATCCTCCTTTGCGAGGCAAATCTCAGCAGGATCGATCTCAGCGGGGCTAATTTCAGTGAGGCAATCTTGAGCCTCACCAACATGAGCGGCACCAATTTGTCAAACGCCAACATGAGAAAAGCCAAACTTAATGTTGCCAGACTCAGCGGTGCTAATCTCCACAAAGCCAACCTCAGCGGCGCTATCCTCAACGTAGCCAACTTGATTAGAGCCGACCTCAGCGAAGCCCAACTCGTTGAAGCTACACTGATCAGATCCGAACTGATTCGAGCAAACCTCAGCAGTGCTAACTTGACCGGTGCAAATCTCAGCGAAGCAGATTTGAGAGAAGCAACCCTCAGAGAAGCCAATCTAGAGCAAGCCGACCTCAGCGGGGCTCACCTGAGAGGCGCTTTTCTAACAGCGGCCAACTTGGAACGGGCCAACTTGCACAGAGCCGACCTCAGCAGGGCAGACTTGCGAGGAGTAAACCTCTGCAATGCCGAACTCAGACAAGCTAATCTGTCTCAGGCAAACCTTAGCGGCGCTGACTTGCGAGGCGCTAATCTCCGGTGGGCTGACCTCAGCGGGGCGAACCTGACCGGTGCTGACTTGGATGAAGCGAGATTGAGCGGGGCCAACTTGTACGGGGCAAATTTGAGCAATGTCAATCTGTTGAACGCTACTCTGGTACACGCGGATTTGACTCAAGCGAATTTGATTCACGCTGATTGGGTGGGTGCAGATTTGACGGGGGCGGCCCTGACGGGGGCAAAAATTTACGCTGTGTCTAGGTTTGATGTGAAAGCAGATGACATTACCTGCGATTGGGTTGACCTCAGTCCTAACGGCGATCGCAGCCACATTCAGCGCTTTACCCCAGAAGAATCTCAAAGGTTTTTCAATGCTACACCGCCGACAGTTCAAATTATTGTCGATCGACCCCTCGACCCCGATGCTAACTTTGTCCTGGCAGCTACCTACCGCCAAATAGCCCGTCAATACCCTGCTTTGAATCATCCTCCCAGTATCGAAGTTAATTCCAGACGCACAATCATATCATTTAAAATAGAGCAGGACGAGCAACTATTTCCCACAGCTTTCGTTGCGATTGTTCCCTTTAGTGATGCAGCATTTACTCAGAAAAATTTGATTACTTTGATCAAGATGATTCAACCCCAAAGTGGTAATAACCTGGGCGTCCGAGTTTCAAATATGGTAGTGCAATTAAACGTAGCCCTGACCAAAACAATGAGAAAAATAGGGGAAATGAAAATTCAGCCGATTCGCCTCGATCGCGAACCGATGTCAAGTTTTTTCCAATCGCCTACCCAAACTGTACTGGCTAACTCCAGCGCCGAAACTTTGATGATTCACTATCACCCAGATTTTGGCAGAAACTTGACAAATTTACCGGGAGTCAACAAAACCTCTATCAGTCCTGCAATTAAAGCGCAAAGATTTACCACCCCCCCTCTAAATACGGTCATTGAGTTTGTCAAAAGCTTTTATCAGCTCGGTGAGTAAATACTATAAATGAATTTGATATTATTTATATTTATGCCATATAAAAGTTAGCCGATCGCCATTTTATTCAGGTAAACAAATGGAAGCTGAAGAACTGCTCAAACGATTTGCAATCGTCAAAAGATATACTGAAGGCGACAGAGATTTCACAGGAATCAACCTGAATGAAGCTAATCTCAGCCGCATCAATCTCAGCCAATCAATTTTAAAGGGGGCTAGCTTATTTGTTACCAACCTCAGCGGTGCTAACTTGAGCGAAGTTAACTTGAGCGAAGCGAACCTGAATGTGGCTAGACTCAGCAGTACCAACCTCTCGCGGGCAATCTTAAACGGGGCTACTCTCAACGTAGCAAACTTAGTGAGAGCCGATTTAAGTGCAGCTCAATTAATCCGAGCATCCCTGATTAGAAGCGAATTAGTCCGCTGCGAACTCAGCAAAACTAACTTCAGCGGCGCTAACCTGACTGAAGCAGATTTAAGAGAGGTAAAACTGACGGAAGCTAACCTGTCAGGTGCTAACCTGTCCGGTGCAAATCTCAGAGGTGCTTCGGCTGTTTCAGCTAACTTTCAAGAAGCTAACTTACACGGCGCAGATTTGACGAAAGCAGAACTTAGCGGCGCCAATTTGAGCAATGCCGATATGAGACAAGCTTCATTGCAACAGGTGAATCTTAGCAGTGCCAATTTGAGCGGAGCTAACCTTAAATGGGCTGATTTGACGGGAGCTAACCTCAGCGGCGCGGATCTGAGCTTTGCTAAATTGAGCGGAGCTAACCTTAACGGAGCCGATTTAAGAAATACTAATTTAGGAAGTGCTAGTTTCGTTCACGCTGATTTGACAGAAACAAATTTGATTAATGCAGATTGGGTGGGCGCTGATTTGAGGGGAGCAACTTTAACTGGAGCAAAACTGTATTTGGTTGCTCGGTGTGGCATCATTGCAGATGATATTACTTGCCAGTGGGTTGACCTCAGCCCCGCAGGCGATCGCACTCAGATTCAACAATTTAATTCGCCGTCAGAATCGATAAAATTTTTAAATCACACGCCTGGGTTAGTGCAAATTGTGGTTGACGCACTTTTAGACTACTCAGCAAACAGCACTTTAGCAACAGTTTACAGCGAAATAGCTCGGCATTACCGGGCAATGAATTTTCCTCCTAATATTGAAGTTGGCTACCGCCGCACAACTCTAACTTTTAGATTTGAGAGCGATGAGCATTTATTGCCAGCCGCTTTTTTGGCGATTCTTCCTTTTAAGGATGCTCTACAAACTCAGAGAAATATTATGGTTATCGGCAAAAACATTGAAAGTCAAAATTTGGATGAGAAACGAACATTGCAGTTGCGTAAAGCATTGGGTACAGCTACAAATAAGTTAAATGAGTTGATAAATTTGCTCTCTAATATATCACGGGTTAGTCAGCCAACAAAGTTTTTTGAGTCACCTACCCAAACTATTTTAATTAGTTCGGGACAGGAGAGTTTGATGGTGAATTCTCACGGGAATTTTGGGAAGGGAGGTGCAAGTCATCAGCCGAGTAAATTCTGTTTGCCTCTCGGTCAAAAAGTAGTTGATTTTCTGGCCAGTTTTGATTATGTTGAGTGAGAAATGTCAATTTTAAAACCCATTGATTGAGGTAGAAGTCCACAACTCATTGCTCCGCTTCCTGCGATCGAACTCCGAGCCGCACTGGCCACACCATTTAACGATGGCGCGGCTCGTGGCGCGGGCTTTGCGCTTGGGGCGCAGCGCTCTGATCCAAACGGGGCTTCCTGCTGGAGCTTACCGACAGCGGTATCGAGTCAGCTATTTGATGCCGATTTTGATGTGGCCGGAGCCTGTGATTTTAGTGGCGCCGACACCGCTGATTGAGCATTTGAGAGCAGTGGAAATTCCGCGTTTGCAAGAGTGGCTGCAAACAGAGGGATCGATCGAGACTTATTCGGATCGTGCCACTGGGCGAGGATTGATGCTAGCAGATCCAGAGTCTTGGCTGGCGGCTCGCTTGGCGGCGGATTCGCCACTGCACAGGAATATTCCGACAATTATCGACGGTGTGGATGACTTGGAAGTTTGGACGCGCCAGCAATTGACGGCGGGTTTGCAACCGGCTGATTGGAATGATTTAATGCAATCTCAGCCTTTGGAAGCCGATGCCATCCTCCAAGGGCGGGTAATGCTAACGCGGGCATTCTTTCAGCATCCGGCGAAACCAGAGGAGTGCTATTTGCTGGAAACGGCAGAGCAAAATATTTTGCAGGGGCTGTTTGAAAAAATCGAGCCAAACCCCCTAATTCCGGCTGCTTGGAGCAATTTTTGGCAGCGGTGGGAAACAAACGGAAAACTGCGGTGGGCGGAAATTAATCGGGAGGCTGGGTCATTTTCTCTGTACTGCGCGCCGGTGCAGGTGGGGGAGGTTTTGAGCAAAATTTGGGACGATCAGCCGGTGGTGTTGATTGGTGGGGCGGTGGATGTGGAACCGAAGGCTCCGATTTTCCGGGAAATGCTGGGACTGCCAGAATTGACGAGCGTTAAGTTTTCGCCCGATCGACAAAGTGAATTAATTCAACTGTACATTCCCAACTGGCTGCCGCTGCCAAATACGCCGGAATTTCAGGGTGTTTTAATTGAAGAAATTCGGACTTTGCTGTTGATGAGCGCGTCGGTGGCGGGTTTAACGGTGCTGATTGTGGGTGATGTACCGCTGAAGGCTAGGCTGGCGGCGATTTTGGCTTCTGAGTTCGGTTCTAGGGTGCAGGTTGAAAAAACAGATGTGGGGGAGAATGCGATTTTGGTGACGGGGTGGGAGTTTTGGCGAGAACATCAGGGGGAATTGAGGGCGCCTCACTTGCTGGCGATCGCAACTTTGCCGCTACCTTCTTTGGAGAATCCTTTGGTGACGGCGCGTGTGGCTTATTATAAGGAACGGCGCAAGGATTGGTTTCGGTTGTATTTGCTGCCGGCGGCGCTGAATGAGTTGCAACGGGCGATCGCGCCGGTGCGAGAACGTCAAGGGGTAGTGGCGATTTTCGACAGCAGGGTGATTCACCGCAGTTATGGACAGCAGGTTTTAGCGGCTTTGAGTCCTTTTGCGAGGATTGATTATTTGGATACGACTTGGCTGACGCAGGCTTGAGATGACCTGTTGGCCTATAATTTGGTTAGGTATCCAGTTGAAATCTAATTTAGTAGACAAAGATTATGGGTGAAGCTAAGCGTCGCAAAGAGTCGATCGGCGACGAATACGGTAAAGAAGAGCGCATCGTTCCCTGGCTGCCAATCACGAAAACCCAAAGCGAAGATTTTGTGAAGTGGACAAGTCGCGGTAGCTGGATGGGGATTAGTCTTTTGGTGGCTTGGTGGATTGTAGTGCGGTTTGTCGGCCCCTCGGCGGGTTGGTGGCAGGTTAACTGATGCCAGACTCGACAAATGCCTGTATTCTTGGCATTGTGTCGAGTTTAAGTCGGAAACAAGCGGCTGATTTTTTAGGAAAATTTTAGTTGCGAATTTGGACTTGGTATGGTATGGTAATTATCTGCGGGCAATTAGCACAGTGGTAGCGCACTTCCTTCACACGGAAGGGGTCACAGGTTCAAATCCTGTATTGCCCATTCAAAACTTATGGCGACTCATTAGACATCTCCAAAAAATAAAATATCCTGTCGGAGTGCGATCGCGCGATCCATGTTGGAGCGTAAAGTATTCGGGGATAAAATTACAGGTTTTCAACATAAATTGTCGTCCAAATGCTTCACCCCTACAGATCTCAAACGGCGTGAGATTATTTAGAGAGGTAACTGTATGATCCAAATAATTCTGAACTCAGAACAAGAAAAGTTATTGCAACAACAGTTAGAAACAGGGAAATATACAACCCCGGATCAGGTAATTACTGATGCTTTAAAAGCTTTGTCAGAAAAACAGCATCTTAATCAACCTCGGCAAGTAGTAACGATTCTTTCAGGAAAACCTGCACAAGAGTTACTCGCAGAAAAAATTAAAATTAGCCGGAAACTTAAGAAGAGTTATCAGCCCGATCCGCACCGACAAGCTTTAGCTGAAGACTTTAGCAAATTATGTGAAGAAACCCAGGTTTTACACGCCGATCATCCTTTAACTGATGAAGAAATTGCCCAAGAAATTGCAGCTTATCGGAGTGGAGAATGAGAGTTGTTATAGATACTAATATTTTAGTATCTGCGGCAATCGCTGGAAGAAAACCAGCTTCTGTTATTAGCTGGGTTATCAATCAACCTGATTATGAATGGGTAGTTTCCGAAGAAATTTTAGCAGAGTATCAGGAGGTATTAAGTAGACGAAAACTAAAATTAACAGATGTTCAGAAAGAAAGATGGTTGAATTTGATTCAAGGTTCAACCAAACTCATTGATGTATCTATAGAAATTGATTTTCCTAGAGATCAAAAAGATGCTAAGTTTATTGCTTGTGCACTCTCTGCTCATGCTGATTTTTTAATTACAGGCGATCGCGATTTTACTGAAGTTCAGAGTTTAGAGAATACGTTAATTATTTCTGTTTCTCTTTTTGCAGAATCGATCATGAATTAGACATTGTTCAACAAAGCCAAAACAGCGATCGCCCAAAACTACCCTCTTATACTACATCTATGCTACACTAACATTGTAGCTCGTGCCCCGCAGGAGGTTTCCTCATGGCCAATGCCAATCTTCCTCAAAATTTCAACTTAATCATCCCCGCAGGAACACAAATTGTCACCAAAATCGAGGTCAAAAACCCCGCCAGCGACCAATCTTGGAAACCGGGATTAGTAGGCGTCATCGTTCAATCGCCTACGGACAATTCCCACGCATATTTAGTCAAACTCCCAGACGGAACACAAGTTAGTCTGCGGCGGCACGAACTCAGTATCCGCAAGCAGTTTCAGAGCGAAGGATTGCATTCAGGAGGAGATTTTCTTGCAGAATACAACCTCTATGATTCTGTAATTTACCGCTGCATTGTTGGTTCCAGAGCTTATGGTCTTGATAACGAGCAATCCGATACAGACAGACGCGGGATTTACCTGCCGCCTGCAATCCTTCATTGGTCGCTTTACGGCATTCCAGAACAATTGGAAAATAAGGAAAATCAGGAATGCTATTGGGAACTGCAAAAGTTTTTAGTTTTGGCACTAAAAGCTAATCCAAATGTGCTAGAATGTTTGTACACGCCTTTAGTAGAAACGGTTTCTCCTGTAGCACAAGAATTGCTCGAAATTAGGGAAATCTTTCTTTCTCAATTGGTTTATCAAACTTACAATAGCTACGTTTTGTCTCAATTTAAAAAAATGGAGCAAGACCTCCGCAATACCGGGGAAATTCGTTGGAAGCACGCGATGCACTTAATTCGCTTGTTGCTGTCAGGAATTACGGTGCTCAAGGAGGGGTTTGTACCAGTTCGCGTGCAGGATTATCGATCGCAACTTTTATCTATCCGCAACCAAGAAATATCCTGGGAGGAGGTGAATCGCTGGCGGTTGAGTTTGCACGGTGAGTTCGATCGCGCTTTTGCTGCAACTTCCTTACCAGAACGTCCTAATTACGAGAAAGCGAACCTGTTTTTGATTAAATCTCGTAAAGGTGCGATCGAAATCGGATCTTGAAATCGCTTCTTGTGAAACAAAGCCCGCCTGCATGGACTGGAATATATGACAGAATACATCTCGAATCTCGCCCAAATTATCTCCGTTCAACCTTACCCGCTGCTGTTTGCGACTGTCAGCGGTTCGCACTTATACGGCTTTCCTTCCGCAGATTCTGACTTCGACTTGCGGGGAGTACACATTTTGCCGCTACCGAAAGTAATTGGACTGATTTCTGGAGAAGAAACAATCGAAGTTTCTGAAGTTCGGGAGGGAATGCAACTCGATTTAGTAACTCACGACATTAAGAAATTTTTTGAGTTGCTGTTGAAGCGCAACGGCTACGTGTTGGAACAACTGTATTCGCCGCTAATAGTTTACAGTACAAAGGAACACGAGGAATTAAAGGATATCGCCTCGAACTGCATTACCAAGCACCACAGCCACCATTATCTCGGTTTTGCTCAAACTCAATGGAAATTGTTTGAGAAAGAACGCCCGCGTCGGGTTAAGCCGCTGCTGTACGTTTACCGGGTGTTGCTGGCTGGAATTCACTTGATGCAAACGGGGGAAGTTGAGGCGAATTTGGTGAAACTTAACGATAAATTCAAATTGTCGTATATTCCTGATTTGATCGATCGCAAGCTGGCTGGGGAGGAAAAATCTGTGCTGGAAGATACAGATATTGAATTTTATCAGCAAGAGCGCGATCGGCTAATTAATATATTAGAAGATGCAAGTTTTACAAGTCATTTGCCATCAAATCCTCATGCAAAGGTTGCTCTTAGCGATTTTCTGATAAAGGTGAGGATGTCATCTGTGAACTAACCTATTTCACCCCTAATTAGTCGTTTAGTGCAGCAAGCAACCTATATATTAGTCGTTTGGTGCGCCGCCGATCACAGAATCTCCAGTCCAGGACACATCAGTACCAAAAAAAGCGGGTTTCTTATCCTGATCAAAGGCCATAATGCAGCATTTTTGTCGTCCATCAAACCGGGTTCCAAGTAATTTACCTTGATAGGTTTCTGTTTGCGGGTTCGCTAAGGACAGGTATGCCGAGATTTTGCTCATCGGTAACTTGTGCGTTTTTTCCTGGTATGTAAATATTCCAACTTACTCCACCTAGATAGGTCTTGATATATGAAATCAAGGCGTGGATAAATACAACGATTCCCACCATTTCTAATGACTCTTCAAGGGTCACTACTATGGCGTAGGATAAATCCTGCATCCCCGTTGTAGAAGCTAGGTATCCCCCTAGCAGTTCCACCCCCATTGCTCCTCCAATATAAATAGCGGATGCTGCAACAAACAATTTTCTTGTGGCAACAGGAAGGTGGAACACAAACTTACTATAGGATAATAGAAATATCGCTACCAGAAAACCGAACGGCACAACCCAAGTAAAGTAAAGAATTCCTGTGGCATTTAGCAGGCTTCGCATCGGGTCAATCAATTTTTCGTGAAATTGAGCAGCTTCGTCTATAGATATATATAAAAATATGAATGATAAAATTTTCCAGTGATACTTGTAACGACAGCTATCCAAATTTTTCGCATAGGCAATCACACCCAGCAAGAGAGAACTAAACAGCAATGCCAAAACAGAGTAGAAGCTTGGAAGGTTCCGCTCATAATCAACGTTGAATGCCTTTGAAAAGTAGGCTGCAAACGGGGAATCCGGGAAGAAGTGCAGATTGATGTGACTTAAAGAAGATAGTACAACTAGACAGGTCACCACTCGAAGCAAAAATTGGGTTACAGCCCTAGGAGCTAAAGGGATTTGGAATTTCATGTTCTTTTAACCGTTCTCTTAAGCTTTGTTTAAGAGAATCTTATCAACAGACAAAAAAAAATCGGTCTACCCAAAGACACAGAAGACTCATCTGGGTGAAGGCCTTATTTTTGTTGTAACCGTAGGATTATCTTAGGATTAAGGAATTTAGCAGACCTCGATCGCCCTTAATTTTATGGTGGCTATATAATTTTTTTTTGTTTCCTGAGATGTAAATTAGATATCTCCAAAAAAGAAGCTGAAATCCTTACTACGGTTGAGTCGATATCTAAATTCGATCGAGATCTGCCAGAGAAACTCGGCTTCAGGAAGCCGAGATCCCTCAGTACCGAGGATGCCTGTAATCAAAGGCCATCACTCATTAATCGAGAGTGAAAACCCTGAGAGGAAATAAGAGGTCGATCGCGATCGAGTGATTCGCCGCCATTTGTTAACCTAGACTTCCCCCAGCGAGATCAAAAAATCTCCTTGTCAAAGTCAATTAGCTTTCAGTCAATTGCTGATTTCCGAAGTTTTTGCTGCTTTACTTATTTTTCGTACTTGCGCGGTGTGTAAACCCAAACATCTCCATATTTGCGGGGAATAATCCGAGTTTGACTCGAACCGACAATCACTAAAGTTCTCATGTCAGCGTCTTGCGGCTGGAATTCGCCGAGGGTGCAAACGCGCACAGATTCACCGGGCCGGCCGAGGTTTCGCCCCAATATGACGGGGGTATTAGCATCGCGACTTTGCAACAAAATCTCGATCGCCCTTCCGAGTTGCCAAATCCGCTGTTTCGAGATGGGATTGTAAAATGCCATAACTAAATCGGCAGCAGCAGCAGCCGCAATCCGCTGTTCAATGACCTCCCAAGGCTTGAGAATATCCGAAAGCGAAATCACGCAAAAATCGTGTCCGAGGGGTGCTCCGATCGCAGCAGCGGCCGCCTGCATGGCTGAAATACCCGGTGCCACCCGAATATCGATGCCTTGCCATTCGGGTTTAGCATCAAAGTCGATCGCCTCAAACACCGCTGCAGCCATCGCAAAAATACCCGGATCTCCCGACGAAACCACGGCGACAGATTTGCCGGATGCTGCTAAATCTAGGGCAAAACGCGCGCGATCGATCTCTTCGCGGTTGTCGGAATCGTGCCGCTTTTGTCCTTCTCGCAGGGTTCCGGCTAAGTCGAGATAAAATTTGTAACCCACCCAATCCGTGGCTTCGCGCAGGATTTCCTTAACTTCCGGGGACATCCAGGGCGCGCCTCCGGGGCCGGTACCGACGATCGCCAGTTTGCCGCGACTAATTCCGATCGCGCTAGCATTTATGGGTTCGGCGGCCAGGGCGATCGCGCAATTGACTGCGTTTGGGCGATCGGACTCGATTAAGTGACTGTTGGCACCGGCTGCTGTCAGGGCAATTTGTACGGCCTTATTTGCGATTAATTCAATTGAGTCTAATTCGACAAGTTCGGAGAGATTAAAAAAGCGGACGGGGACTTTAAAATATTGTGAAACTGCTTCAAGTGCCGGATTTCCCATCTCCTCTTTTAATGCAAAAAATCCCGCAACGGAAGCTGGCGCTAAACCTGATTTTTCCAAGACTTGCTGCACTAATGAAACCGCTATTTCCGGCTCAATATTCGATAGCTTTGTCAGTGCAACTGCCACAATTTGCGGATGGTAAACTAAACAATCGGGCGTTGGCACAATTGCTTTTTCGGTGACGCGGATGGTCAATTTTGCATCGGGGGTGATCGGCAAATTGCTCTCGGAAAGCCAGCCTGCAGCCCCTTCTAGGCGTACTTTTGCACCGGCGAGCAAATTTGAAATAAAAGTCTTCGCGTCCTCTGGATTCGCCAAATAATAGCCTTGGGGAGGACTCAGCAGCGCGGTGCGAAACCGGATATCTCCGGTTGTGGTAATTGCAGGTTGTACGCCGAGGGCTGCTGCAATCTCTCTGGCCAAATCATTAACGCCGTGCAAACCGCCCAGCAGGGGTACGACGGCGCTTCCGTCTTCTGCGACGGCTAAAACTGGCGGTTCGGCGCGTTTGTCTGACAGCAGCGGGGCGAGAGTGCGGATGATAATTCCAGCGGCGCAGATAGCGATAATTGGGGTTTCTGTTGCAAACAATTCCCGCAATGTTTCGCCGAAGTTGCTAAAGTTGATGTCTGTGTCGTTCGTGCGATCGATTAAACCGTAAATCTGGGAACCGGGGAAATGGGCGGAGATTTTTTTGGCGATCTGCTGGCTGTTTTGACCTAAGATAATTATTGCGGGAGGTATTCGATTCACGGTTTTAATTATGTGTGTGTTTGGAGTGGTTTGATTATTTTAATTTTTTGTTACTTCCAGAATAAATATTTGACGAACCGCGAAGGCGCGAAGGGCGCGAAGGAAGAGTAAGAAGTGAAGCAAGAAGTTTTTCTGTTTTATTAGTGGCACAGGCATTTTGTCTGTGAATCTCTGGGATTAGTTTATCATTAAAAGAAGCAAATATTTCGAGGTTGGGCTGTGAAACGCATTGTTTTAATTGCAGGGTTTGAATCTTTTAATGCTGATTTGTACCGTAAAGCTGCCGAGTTGGCTGTTTCTGGGTGTCAGGGATTGGAAGTACGGGTTTTTAGCGATCGCGCCCTCGCAGACGAACCCGACGCTGTAGCCGCCGCCCTCTCGAATGCTGATGTGTTTTTTGGGAGTTTGCTGTTTGATTACGATGCGGTAATGTGGCTGCGAGAAAGGGTGCAAAATATTCCGATTCGCCTGGTTTTTGAGTCGGCTTTGGAATTGATGAGTCTTACTCAAATTGGTGCTTTTAAAATTGGCGACAAACCGAAGGGAATGCCGAAGCCTGTTAAGTTTATTCTAGATAAGTTCAGCAATGGGCGAGAAGAAGATAAGCTGGCTGGTTATATCAGCTTTTTGAAGGTTGGGCCGAAGTTATTAAAGTATGTGCCGGTGCAAAAAGTGCAGGATTTGCGAAACTGGCTGATTATTTATGGTTACTGGAATGCGGGTGGTGCGGATAATGTTGTCTCGATGTTTTGGATTATTTCCGAAAAGTATTTGGGGCTGAAGCTTGCAGAAATTCCGCCGCCTGTGGAAACTCCCAATATGGGTTTATTGCATCCTGATTATAATGGTTATTTTGAATCGCCTCGGCAATATTTGGATTGGTATCTCGGGAATCAAAGTGCTAGGGGCGGGCAAGATGCCCGTTCTACAAAAGAGGCTAGACATCTTGATAGAAAGGCTTATAACGGGCAAGATGCCCGTTCCACAAAATTTGAGACTAATTTGTCTGAAAATTTAGACCTGGTTTTTAACGGGCAAGATGCCCGTTCCACAAAATTTGAGACCAATTGGTCTCAAAATTCATATCAAGTAAAATCCCCAGTTGTGGGCATCTTGCTTTACCGCAAGCACGTTATCACCAAGCAGCCTTATATTCCTCAATTAATTCGCTATTTTGAAGATGCAGGAATTGTGCCTTTGCCGATTTTTATCAATGGCGTTGAAGGCCATGTGGCGGTGCGGGATTGGATGACGACTGCTAATGAAACTGCGCGCCGAAAACAAGGCAATATAGAAACTCTTTCGCTGGCCAAAGATGCTGTGGAAGTTGATGCGATTGTTTCTACTATTGGCTTTCCTTTGGTTGGCGGGCCTGCTGGTTCGATGGAGGGTGGAAGGCAGGTGGAAGTTGCTAAGCGCATTTTAACTGCTAAAAATGTACCTTATTTTGTGTCCGCACCTCTGCTGATTCAGGATATCCATTCTTGGACTCGTCAGGGGATTGGGGGTTTGCAAAGTGTGGTATTGTATGCTTTGCCTGAGTTGGATGGCGCGATCGATCCTGTTCCCCTGGGCGGTTTGGTGGGTGAGGATATTTATCTGGTGCCCGATCGCGCAAAACGCCTGACAAGTAGAATTAACAATTGGGTGAAACTACGCCAAACTCCGCCCTCGGAAAGGAAAATTGCGATTATTCTCTACGGGTTTCCTCCCGGTTACGGTGCGGCGGGTACGGCTGCTTTATTAAATGTACCGAAATCCCTGTTAAATTTCCTGCACAAACTTCAAGCAGCAGGTTATAAAGTTGGAGAAATTCCGGCTGACGGGGAGGAGTTAATTCGCAGGGTGAAAGAGGCGGATGATGCTGCAACCGCAGATACAGGCGGATTAACGGGGATGAACGCAGATGGGAGGGGAGGGTTTGGCCATACTGTTAATGTTAAAACTCTGGAGAAGTGGCTGGGGTATTTGTCAATAAGTCGTATTGAAAAACAGTGGAAATCTTTGACTGGTACTGGGATTAAGACTGACGGCGATGAGTTCCAAATCGGTGGCATTCAACTGGGGAATGTTTGGATAGGTTTGCAGCCGCCGCTGGGAATTTCGGGCGATCCGATGCGCTTAATGTTCGATCGCGATTTGACGCCTCACCCTCAATATGCTGCTTTTTACAAGTGGCTGCAAAATGATTTGCAAGCTGATGCTTTGGTTCACTTCGGAATGCACGGCACTGTTGAATGGTTGCCGGGATCTCCTCTGGGAAATACTGGCTATTCTTGGTCGGATATTTTGTTGGGAAGTTTGCCGAATCTTTATATCTATGCCGCCAACAATCCCTCGGAATCGATGTTAGCAAAACGGCGCGGTTACGGTGTTTTAATTTCTCACAACGTGCCACCTTACGGCCGCGCTGGCTTGTACAAGGAATTGATGGATTTGCGAGATTTGATTGCGGAATATCGGGAAGATACGGCAAAGAATTATGTGCTGAAAGAGGCTATTTGTAAGAAAGTTTTAGATAGCGGTTTGGAGGCTGATTGTCCGTTTGATGAGGCTCGAAAGTTGGGGATAGCTTTTAGTTTTGAAAATGTGGGAATGTTCAGTGCTGATGCTTTTAACCGCTATTTGGTGAAGCTTTATGAGTATTTACAGGTGGTGGAATCTCGCTTATTTTCATCGGGTTTGCACGTTCTCGGAGAACCGCCTAATTCTGAGGAAATGACCTCTTATCTTGAGGCTTATTTTGGGGATAGGTTATCACAGGAACAGGTGCAAGAACTGGTTTTTGAAGAAAATGAACCGCAGAGGCGCAGAGGGCGCAGAGAGGAAGAGAAAGAGGGGTGGGATGGGGTTTTTGAGGAGGGTTTGTTAGTTAGAGATTTGTTGTTGCAAACGACGGATGAGTTGACTAATCTTTTGCGGGGTTTGAATGGGGAATATATTCTGCCTGCACCGGGCGGGGATTTGTTGCGGGATGGGGCTGGGGTGTTGCCAACTGGCAGGAATATTCACGCTTTAGATCCTTATCGGATGCCTTCTCCGGCGGCTTATGAAAGGGGGCGCGAAATTGCTCGGAAAATTATTGAGAAGCACGTTGAGGAACAGGGGAATTATCCTGAGACTGTGGCGGTAATGTTGTGGGGTTTGGATGCGATTAAAACGCGGGGCGAATCTATTGGAATTCTGCTAGAATTGGTGGGGGCTGAACCTCTTAAAGAAGGTACTGGCCGCATTGTTCGCTATGAATTAAAACCGTTAGCTGATGTCGGTCATCCCCGGATTGATGTGTTGGGAAATCTTTCGGGGATTTTCCGAGATAGCTTTGTGAATATTATTGAATTGTTGGATGATTTGTTCGTGCGGGCGGCGGATGCTGATGAACCGGAATCGGAGAATTTTATTCGCAAACACGCTTTAATTTTGCAGGCAAAAGGTGTGCAGAATTATTCGGCAAGGTTGTTTTCTAATCCGGCTGGGGATTTTGGTTCTTTGGTTAACGATAGGGTTGTTGATGGTAGTTGGGAATCGGGGGATGAGTTGGGGAAAACTTGGGAAAGTCGCAATGTTTTTAGTTACGGGAGGAAGGATAAGGGGGAAGCGAGGCCGGAGGTTTTGACTCAGTTGTTGCAAGGGTGCGATCGCATAATTCAAGAAATTGATTCTGTTGAATACGGTTTGACTGATATTCAAGAGTATTATGCGAATACTGGCGGTTTGAAGAAAGCCGCAGAAAAGCAGCGCGGTAAAAAGGTTAACACGAGTTTTGTAGAAAGTTTTTCTCAGGATACAACTCCGCGCAATTTAGAAGATTTGCTGCGCTTGGAATATCGAACTAAGTTGCTAAATCCTAAGTGGGCTAACGCGATGGTTAATCAAGGTTCGGGCGGCGCTTATGAAATTTCGCAGCGGATGACGGCGTTAATTGGTTGGGGCGGAACGGCTGATTTTACTGATAGTTGGGTTTACGATCAGGCGGCTGATACTTATGCTTTGGATGAAGAGATGGCGAAGAAGTTGCGGGAGGCAAATCCTGAAGCTTTTCGCAATATTGTCGGCAGAATGTTGGAGGCTAACGGGCGAGGTTTTTGGCTGCCGGATGCGGATAAGTTGCAGCAGTTGCGCGAGTTGTACGAGTTAACAGATGAGAAAATTGAAGGGGTGACAGTGTAGTGTTTTTAATATAAATAGTTAGGGGCGGGCTAGAAGCCCACCCCACAATAGTTTCAAAAATTTTTAGGTGCAAGTTAGGGGCGCGACTATTAAATACCTCGATCGCCCTGCGGTTTTGCTACAGGAACTGACGGTTTGTTGTTTGGAGAATTAAAAGCTCGATCGACCATATCTCCAAAGGGAACAAACTGCGGTGCAGACGATTGAGTTCCTGTTCTGAAAGTTGTCACGGGCCCGCTGCCGTCTTGGGCAAAATTAATCAATCTCGTTAAAGCATCACCGGGATTTTTAGCATTGCGTTTGTCTAGGGTGAACAGCAGATTTTGAGAGTTGCAGCGCCCCCGTCCGTTCACATAACAAACTACGGGCAAGTTATTAACAATTCCTGTTGTTAACTGCAAGTTGCTCAATCTTCCGCCATTCTGGGCAACAGCTTTGGTCAATCTATTGGAAACAATTTGACAGCGCTGCCAAGGTGTATATTCGCGGCCGAACTCGGTAGATTTCCACAGAATCATTGGATCTGTTGTGACATTTCCCCGCCGCGCAATTGTGACAAAATTACGACCGGAAGTAACGCACTGAAATGTTGTTCTAGTGTTATTCCAGTTGCTCGTTGGAGCAGCTTGTACTTGGCTGGCAAAGGCGACAGTACCGGCGAACACTAAAGCGGATGCTAATAAGGGTGCAGTCAATTTCATAATAACTCCTGCCGCTAAGGCAGTTAAATTTATGTAGGAAGTCATAGTTGTAGGAACAGGGCAGTATCTATTGGTGTCAATTTAAGACTGAAAACCTTATGTATCTCTTGTTTATACCCGACGAGTCTCGATCCCCCTAAATCCCCCTTAATAAGGGGGACTTTGAGAAGCCTCCTGTCCCCCCCTTATTAAGGGGGGTTAGGGGGGATCTAGACTCCGATACAAACAAGAGAGACGGTCGGTTTGACGTTAAGTTGTGACTAATAGCCAGTGTGCTGTCCCTACCTATTCAAATTCTGCTGGTTGGCTGTCGCACCCGGATATTTTTCAAATATTAAATCAGGTTAGTTGCATCTCATGTCTGTAGGTACATGGCAGTGTGGTGTCTTTATTTCAACGCTTGGGAAGGTGGCTTTAGGAACACGGCACAGCTTTTGCTTTGTTTCCAACACTTCGAGACTGTGGCACAAGTATCATAGATAGTGTTTTTAGCTACATTCTGTAAAGCCAGGACAGTCAACAATGGTAAGTAAAACTACAAGGACAGCTCCGAAATTGGCTGGCAAATAACTTTTTATGAAACCTCGAATCATTGTTTGCGGGTTGGGGCACACGGGACACAAGATTTTTTGTTTGTTGAGACAGCAAGGAGCGATTGTGGTTGGTATTAGCGATCGCCCAATTCGCGGCGAAACTTCTGATGTGGTTGTCGGCAATTTGCAAGCAGCTTCTACCTTGTTGGCTGCAGGCATTCAAAACGCTCACACTTTAGTAATTGCAGGAGACGATGATGCTGTAAATTTGGCAATTTTGATGCAAGCGAGGATTCTCAATCCTCAGATTCGCATCATCAACAGATTGTTCAATACTAGCTTGGGCGACAGAATTGACCACACTTTGCCCGATCACACTTCCATGAGCGTTTCATCGTTGGCGGCTCCGGTTTTTGCCTTTGCGGCTCTCGGAAATCAGGCGATCGGGCAGTTGCGTTTGTTCGATCGCACTTGGGCGATTCACGAAGAATATATCGATGAAACACATCCTTGGAAAAATCGCAAACTGAGCGATTTGTGGGACGATCGATCGCGAATGTTGATTTATTATCTGCCGGCTGCTAACAAAACTGATTTAGTATCGGCGGTGCTTGCCGATCGGCAGTGTCAGCAGGGCGATCGGCTAATTGTTGCCACTCAGCCGACTATCCGCAGCACCCAAAAAACTTTAGCTCAAAAACTGCTCAAAACATTAACTAAGCTGCACAGATTTCAGCAGCACAGCCAAGCAGCGGTAATTGTGGTACTGGCACTGCTGGCCATGATTGCCGTTGCTACTGCCACCTATATTTGTGTTGACGAGCATATCTCAATTGTCGATTCTCTCTATTTTTCAGTAGGGATGATTACCGGAGCAGGAGGCCATGAAAAAGTAGCCGAACAAGCTCCCGAAAGCATTAAACTATTTACAATTGTCATGATGTTAGTTGGAGCCGGCATCATCGGCCTCTGCTACGCACTGCTCAACGATTATGTATTGGGAACTCGCTTTACCGAATATTGGGATGTGGCGCGAGTTCCGCAGCGCCATCATTACATTATCTGCGGACTCGGAGGAATTGGCATCCAAATTGCTAAAGAACTGCACACTAACGGTTACGATATTGTGGCGATCGAGCAAGATCCAAACTGCCGGTTTCTGAACACGGCTCGCTCAATGAAAATTCCGGTCATTCAGGGAAGTGCTAGTTTGCCCGCAACTTTGGAAGCTGCTAATGTTAAGCAAGCGGCAGCACTTTTAGCGGTAACTAGCAGCGATATGTCTAATGTCGAAATTGCCTTGAGCGCTAAAGGATTGGCACCAAAACTATCAGTTATTGTCCGCAACCAAGATCCACATTTTGCTTTAATGGTGCAGCAAGTTTTTGAGTTTGAAGGAGTTTTGAACCCGACGGAATTGGCGGCTCCTGCTTTCGCGGCGGCGGCGATTGGAGGCAGAATTTTGGGCAACGGAATGACTGCTGATAGTCTATGGGTTTGCTTGGCCACATTGATTACGCCAAACCATCCTTTCTGTGGCCACCGTATTCAAGATGCTGCTAAGTCTGCGGATTTTGTGCCTCTGTATGCCGAAACTAAGGGTCAAACTATTCACGGCTGGGATTTGCTGAATTGTTGTCTGAGTGCGGGGGATGTTTTGTATTTGACGATGCCTGCGAATCGGTTGGAGCAACTGTGGAGAACGACCTCTGAACTAATTAAAACTTAATGGTTTGACGCGGGAATTTATATTGCCGATCGCTCAATTGCAACTACAAACCTGATAAAATGGTCTCTGTCTAGTAAATAAGACTTACGACTAATCCTCTGAAATCCGGTTTCTTAGGGCAAGTTCTAGTATAAATAATCAACAAACTCTCAATTAGTTGCGATATAGAATGAGAAAATTTTTAGCATTATGTGTGTTTGGTCTGATAATTGCGATCGCCTCTGTAGCTGTCGCCGCTCAACCTTTGTTCGTCGCTTATCCTCCCGTTAACCACAAAACTACAGCCGATCGCATCTTTTTAATCGGCACAGCGCCCGCACCGGGACAAGTGTTAGTAAATGGCAACCAAATTTCGCGCACCGCATCCGGGCATTTCGCCCCGACTTTTCCGCTGCAACTCGGCGAAAATGTCTTTACATTGCGTTACGACAATCAGGAAGTCAAAATTAAGGTGACGCGCGAGTCGAATCAGCCAGTAGCTCCTGTAGGATTGGCTTTTGCTAAAGATTCCCTGACGCCGAAAGTCGATGTCGCGAGTTTGCCGGGGGAATATATTTGCTTTGGGGCGATCGCACCTGCGAATGCTCAAGTTTCGGTAAAATTGGCGGGAGTTACTATTCCTTTAAAAGCGCGATCGCAAGTGGAACTACCCGACAACGCATCTGTACTTTTAGACGCAAATTCCCCGATCAATAAAGGCGGCAGCCAACAGTATCAAGGCTGCGGTAAAACCCCTGACAACGCCCTCTCATCTAAGGGAGAAACAGTTGATTTAGGCGTGCCATCGTTTGAACTAACAATGAACGATAAAACTATCAGCCAACAGGGTACTGGCAAGATTTCTATTCTTTCTCCGGTTGACTTAGAAATAGCCGAAGTAACAGCAGATCCTGGTGTTGCCAGAACCGGAGCGAGTACAGATTTTTCTCGGATGACACCGCTGCCGAAGGGAACGCGAGCAACAATTATTGGGCGCGAGGGAGAATGGATCAGACTCGATTACGGTGCTTGGATAAAAGCATCGGAAGTGCGAATTGTCAAGGATACAGTGCCTCCGCGATCGATTATTCGCAGCGCCAGCTCGCGTCAAGTTTCCGGCTGGACAGAGGTGTTATTTCCCTTAGAAACACCCGTCCCAGTCACCGTGCAGGAAGGAGAACGCACTTTCACTTTAACCCTGTACAATACTACCGCTCAAACTGACATTATTCGCCTCTCGGATGACCCAGTAATTTCACGTTTAGAATGGCAACAAATCGCGCCACTGCAAGTACAATATACTTTTAATCTCAAATCTGCCCAGCAGTGGGGCTATAAATTGAGATACGAGGGCACAACTTTAGTGCTGTCTTTAAAAAACCCGCCGGCGAATACAAGCATGATACCTGTGTCGCAAGCAAAGCCGCTGTCGGGAATTAAGATTCTCATCGATCCTGGACACGGCGGGCCAGAGGATGGAGGTGCTGTGAGTCCAGTGGGAATTAGGGAAAAAACAGTATCTTTAACAGTGTCGAAATTGGTGCAACAGGAATTGGTAAATCGGGGCGCGAATGTGGTAATGACGCGGGTAGAAGATGTCGATTTGGATTTGCCACCGAGGGTGGTAATGATTCAAAAAGAAGAACCTGCGATCGCAATTTCAATTCACTACAATGCTTTGCCGGATAACGGCGATGCCATTAAGACTAAAGGCGTCGCCGCTTTCTGGTTTCACCCGCAAGCGCACAGTTTGGCAATGTTTTTGCACAATTATTTAGTTGCCAAGTTGAACCGTCCGAGCTATGGTGTATTCTGGAACAACTTAGCCATGACTCGTCCTGCCGTTACTCCATCTGTTTTAATGGAATTGGGATTTATGATCAATCCCGAAGAGTTTGAATGGATTGTGAATCCGACAGAACAAAGAAAATTAGCTGAGGCGATCGCCCAAGGTGTTACCGAATGGTTTGCCTCGGTCAAATAATAGTTAGTAGTAAGGACTGAAGTCATTCTCAAAAAATTATAATCGGGACTTCAGTTCTGCCAATCCAAGGAAATGAAATAATGCTAATTTTTACTCAATCCAAAGCCTTTTTTATTGCAGCCGTCGTTGCAAGTTTTAGCTTCTCGCTTTACAGCTTTCCTGTTTTCGGCAAGCAGCAAAGCCTGGCTCCCGCAAAAGCAGAAGCTTTAAAAAAGCAAACTCAATGCTCGTTTATTACAGGTGAAGGTGGCGCTGTTAACATTCGCAAAGGTCCAGGAAATAAGTACGCGGTTGTAGCTAAATTGAAAAGGGGAGACGGAGTTAGGGCTGTCAGCAGACAAGGTAATTGGGTGAAAATTGCGGCCAGATTTTCGGGTAATCCTCCTAATGAAACTTTGACCATCCTCGACGGTTGGGTGAACAATCAATTTATTAATGGCTGTTCCGAAGACCAATTTGACAGGTGGCGACAATAGGGAATTTGGTTTGTAGTGAGGACTTACATTCCTGAGTTTAAATAAAGAGGAAAGTCCTCATTAGCAACCCAACCTGGAGATTTTTTTAATTGGTACAAAAAAGACGATCGCCCTGATTCATTGTTGCATTCTCAACCTGTTAAACACCTGTTCGGCGGTGATATTCAGGGGAATCATTTCGGATACAGGAAGGACATCGCTACCTTCGCAGAATTGCGGTTGTTGGTTGGGCAAAAACGCTAAAATCGATCGATCGTCTGGATCAACTAGCCACCCCAACTGACAATTATGTTGCAGACAGTGAATAATTTTTCTAGTTACGCGATTTGAGCTTTGCTGTGGCGAGAGAATTTCGATCACCCAATACGGTGCAATTCGCACATCATCTACTGGTTCGCCGCTGTCATCAAATTGAATCTGTTCCCATAATAGTACCGCAATATCTGGAACAATCGATTGACCGCCAAAGGTACACCGCAACTCTGGAAAAGCATAAGCTATCTTGAGTTCCTCTACCACTTCATTAATGACACGCAGGAATTGCCCCTGGAAACGAGAATGTTTAATTTTCGGCATAGGTTTTTGGAGAATTTCCCCCTCAATGTATTCGCTAGCCGGTTTAGTTTCTGGCAGTTTCAGAAATTGTTCAAGAGTAAGGCGCTTAGTTGCGATCGTCATAAATAAATTCCTCAATTCTACCTATCTTCAGTGTAATTCAAAAATTATTTATTTTGCATAACAATGGTGTTACCTCGCCTAATTTTTCGGAACAATCTGCTGCTTAAACTCAAACAAATTAGGATTTTCCGGGTCATAAAAAGCCCGCAACCAATGCACGTTGGGAGAACCAAAAGTTTCAACTCTAGTAAAATTTTTCATTCTCGGTAGTTGAGTCTCATCGGTAAAATGGGGTAAAGGTTTATCGATGCGGAAATAGTGAGTATCGCCGTGGACGAATACAACCTGCCCTGGGAAATTGCCTGTTTCTGTTTCCAGAGTTGCGATAAAATCGTTGTAACCGCTTCTTCTTTTGTCCGTCGGATCGAATTCAAATCCCGGATTTGCCTGTGCAACTAACACAATTCCTTTGCTGTTGCTGCGTTTGGCTAAAGCAAAACATTCTTTGATCCAGGCTAAGTTAGCCCAATTGCGATCGGCATATTCTGCATCTGCTTCGGGAGTACGGCCAAAATTGTTGTTGCTTCCCGGCATATTAATCGCCAAAAACACAACTCCATGATAAATCCAGCGAACATTTTCGCGGAATTTAGCAAACTGCGGGTTTTCGCTTTGACGGGTGAGAGTTAAGGTGCGCTTTCCCAAACTTTGATTACCCTGGTTGAAAATTTCCCGCAGTTTAGCGAGTCTTTCTACGGGATCGTAACTGCCGTTTTTTGATCGGTGGCAATCCGTCCATTCATTATCGCCATAGGCAAGAATAAACGGAATCTCAAAATTGTCAAATAACTGCTTGCGGCTGACAAAAGTTGCATCATCGCAGACACTAGAACCGTTTTTAATGTCGCCGTCGTGGACTACAAACGCTGCGGGCGATCGATTGATATCTGCAATCAAATTCGGAAATTGTGCTTCCTGTTCGGCACTGTAGGGCAAATCGCCAATCAAGGCAAATTCAAAAGGTCTATTGCTGGAAGTTTGAGCGTAAGTTAAAACACCAAAACTCGTAATTAATACAAAAACAATAAAGGCAATAATTAGATAGTTTTTTTTCATCTATTTAGCCGTAACTAAATTAGTTATGATACCATGTAAGCCGACAAATCACTCTTGAAAATTATGGATTTTCGTCGGTTGCTCTCGCTAATGGCTATGCTTTCGATCGCAGGCTGCAATATTCAAACGCCACAAACCAACACACAGCCTACAGAAAGTCGTAGCTTGCGGGGCGGGACGCCATCGCCAATTGCAGCCCCTGTTCCCGCCCAACCAAAGTCTGAGATCAAAGAAGCAAAACTAATTGCTGTCGGCGACATCATGATGCACAGTACCCAAACGCGATCGGGCTACGACGCAAAAAATAAAACATACAATTTTGACACTTTCTTCGCACCCGTTAAAAGTATCTTATCAACAGGCGATTGGGTTATCGGAAATCTCGAAACACCTTTAGCAGGGGAAGATGCGGGCGGATATACGGGATATCCGCTATTTAACGCACCGGCTCAATTAGCGGATGCGGCTAAAAAAGCCGGATTTAATATCTTGACAACCGCGAATAATCATGCTTTAGACCGTGGAGAAAAAGGGGTAATTAGGACGATCGCCAATCTGAGCGATCGCAAAATTGCTTCCACAGGAACAGCCACATCTACCGCCGAGGCTTCACGCACTTTAATCAGCACCAAAAACAACATTTCACTAGCCAAGCTAGCTTACACCTACGGCACAAACGGCATTCCCATACCCAAAGGCAAAGATTACTTAGTTTCCCTAATCGACGAAAAAAAGATAGTCAAAGACATTGCCAAAGCCCGCAAACAAGGAGCAGATATTATCGCAATTTCTCTGCATTTTGGCGATGAATATCAGCGACAGCCAAACACCCAACAAAAACAATTAGTGGAAAACCTATTAAAAGCTGGTGCAGACATCATTCTCGGCAGCCATCCCCACGTCGTCCAACCTTACAAAATTTTTAAATTTCCCGGAAAAAATGGCAAAACCCGCAAAGCTGTAGCAATTTATTCAATGGGAAACTTCATTTCCGGTCAGAATAGAAAATATACCGACTTAGGGGTAATTTTGCAAGTAAATATTCGCAAAAAATTTCCCGAAAAAACCACAGAAATTACAGAGGTAAAAACACATCCTACTTGGGTGCACCGCTACAGCTTGAACAACAAATTCAACTACCGCGTTTTGCCCCTAGCAAAAACTGTCACCGGTAAAAAAGATCCACTCTTAGCAACTTCGCAATATCCAATTTTATCAAAATATTTGCAGGATATGAACAATCATCTTAACTCTTTAAATAAACCTCAAAATAACAAGAAATCCCTCCCTTAAGCAGGGGGGACGGGATAGCACTCTATCTAGGTTTTAGGTTTTAGTTGGATGCTTAGTCTCTTCCACCTATCAGCTACCACTTGTTTTTGAGAAGTGTCGCCTACACGTAAGTGAATAAACCTAGAGCGCTCTGAGTTACAAACCTGTCCTGCAAAACAGCAATTAGTTCGTAATTTGAATTTTCTTCGCGGTAAATAGCAGTGCCAGAAATTCCCTGAATTGGAGAGCCATCTAAGAGGTAGTCAGACGCACTTCCTTGCAGTTGAATTGTGTCTGCAAAGGGCAGATAATCAGTAATTAATGCGTAGTCAGCATCGCCGCCAACATTGTAGAAAGCCTGACCGGGCGCACCGAGAACGAAGGTATCCAATCCTGTCCCGCCAATCAGCGTATCTGCATCAATTTCCGCCCCGTAACCGTAAGCAATTATTCGGTCATTTCCGCTACCGCCATCTAAATAGTCGCTGCCATCGCGGCCTACGCCACTATCAGTTAGGATGTCGTTTCCATCGCCGCCGTAAAGAGAATCATTTTCCGTGCCACCGATGAGAAAATCATCTCCAAACTCGCCGTCTAATTTATCGTTTCCGCTACCTCCAATTAGGATGTCATCCGCATACCCGCCCCGCAGTTCGTCATTACCGCTACCCCCATTTAATTGGTCGTATCCATAGCCACCGTCGAGGAAGTCATCGCCATTTTCACCAAATAGTTGGTCGTTGCCAAAACCGCCATAGAGTGTATCGTCATCTTCGCCACCGTACAGAAAGTCGTTTCCGCCCAAGCCGACTAGAGAATCATCCCCTGCTAAGCCGTATATGACATCATATTCTGGGGTGCCTTTCAAGCTGTCTGTTTCTTCAGTTCCAGTGATAACCATTGTTTTAGTTCCTGAAATTGCTAGTCGGGAGCGCAAATCGTGCGAGCGAAATTGCCATCGAGGTGGGATGGCAAAATCTAAGAGCGCGATCGCTCTCCCTTAATCAGTTATATCTACTTTAACTATTTTGAAAATTTTCGACCAGTCGCTTGTTTGAGTGACACTCATTTTAGGGAACTCAACTGCTGAATGAACCCATCAATCTCCCCTTCCACATCAGCAACCTGCTCAACATCGGGAATCTGCTGGCGCTGCACGATCACTACCGGAATTCCCAGTTCTCTAGCCGCAACAACTTTAGCATAAGTAGCTGAGCATCCGCTGTTTTTACTAACACTTATATCACTCAGCTATTTTAATAGTAATTGCCGCTCGTGTTCCAATGTAAAAAGTCCCTTGCTAATAACAATTTACCGTTAGGTATAGGAGTATTTAGTGCAGGAGGATCGATCGCCCCCATCAAAAACCAAATAGTCACTGATCTAGGGTGCGTCAGGGAAAACGATATTACCCGAAATCGCGGTAGGGCAGTGCCGTTTCCCTACAAATCGGGCGATCGTTACATCCGATCCGGTTGATTTTACCCCTTACCCGAAATTAGGACACCGCACTGCCGTTTTCCTACCATTAACCGGGGAATCGTTATATCCGATCGCGCGATCGCCCTGGACTCCGCAAGATTCTGATGGAATTCTTCTGTATAATTCTCACAGTGAGGACAAACTATTCTTGACGCTAAAACACGAGCGTCGAAAGTAAATTTGTCTCTCAAGTTAAGTACAAATTTCCACCTTGACTCCCGGCACGTCGGGAGCATCTCAATGAAAGTAGGCAAGCTAGAAATTGAGATTCTCCCTACATACCTTCGGGTTCTGATGCGATCGGGCGATCGACAAAATTGCTGTAGGAAAACCGCACTACCGTTTCCTGACTGCCGTTTCCTTACCCCCAGTTTTTTTTAAGTCGCATAAATTTTCAGTAAATACCGATCTACACACTTCCCAAACCCAAAGTTAAAATATAGCCAATAAAAAAAATAGCTCTTCCTAGCTGTTTTTTTGGCAAGCTAAATATCAGGGAGTTCATCTACGTGTCAATAAATAAAACGTTTAAAGGCAGAGCCACTACACCTGCTGCAGGTTTTACAATGATTGAGCTATTGATAATTCTTTTAATCATAGGAATATTTTGTGCGATCGTCGCCCCCTCTTGGCTAATGTTTATCAACAACCACCGTTTAAAGCTATCGCTCGATAGAGCTTATTGGGCAATGGAACTTGCCCACAGCAACGCCAAACGATCCAAAATTTCATGGCAAGCCAGCTTCAAACAAGTAGGAGAAAATGTACAAATAGCCGTTCACCCAGCCGACATTCCCCCAGCTCAAATACCAGACAGTCAATGGAAAAACCTAGAACCGCAAATTCATATAGATCCAGATGAAACAACAGTGCTCCAAGTAAATGAAAGCAACGAGCAAAAAACAAACGGCACAATCCGGCGCGTCATGTTCAACCACAGAGGTTGCCCCGTATCTCGAAGCGACCACGATTGCACGCTAACGAGTATAAGAGCCAAAGGAACCCTAACGCTATATCATCCCAACTTAAGAAACAGCCAACGCTGCATCATCATCTCCACTCTTTTAGGACATAAACGCACCTCCAAACGACAATCAAAACCCAACGAAAACAAAAGATATTGTTACTGAGTCACTGATGTAGGGTGCGTCAGGGAAAACGATATTACCCGAAATCTGGACACGGCAGTGCCGTTTTCCTACAAATTGGGCGATGCTTACATCCGATCACCCGATGAATTATGTTGGGGGTAGGGAAACGGCCTTGCCGTGTCCTCCATCGCCTTGTTGTCGATCGTTATATTCGATGTCAATTTCTGACGCCACATCTCAGATATAATCAACTACTTCTTACTCGGCGCAATCTTCTCAATAGAAATCAGCGCCTCCATCACCGACTCCACAATCGGAGCCGCCACCGTACCCCCCGAAGAACCCTGATTAGGCTCATCAATCACCGCCAGCACCACATACCGAGGAGCCTCCACAGGCATTATCCCCACAAAGCTAGTAATAATCGCGTTCTTAGAATAACCCCCACCAGCATTAGCTTTTTGAGCCGTGCCTGTTTTTCCAGCAATCCGATACCCAGGAATTTGTGCAGCTTTCCCCGTACCACCATCAACCACAGTTTCCATCATTTCTAACACCTGCTTAGTAGTTTCCGGCGAAAAAACCTGCTTTGGAACCGCCCTCGGAAGCTTCCAATAAGCTTCACCTTCCCTATCAAAAAGTCCCCGCACAACGTGAGGAGTCACTAACTTGCCACCATTAGCCAAAGCGCCGTTAAGCTGCACCAACTGCATCGGAGTAATCGAAAAACCTTGCCCAAAGGCCGTAGTAGCAACTTCCACCGGAGAGTTAATAAATTGCTCTCGATTTTTAAGTTGACTGCTTACTTCAAAAGGCAAATCAGTTCCCGCAGTTTGTCCGAGTCCGAGTTTTTCTAAAGCTTGATAGTAAAGAGAAGGTTTCATGGTTCTCATGATGTGCACCATCCCCACATTACTAGAATGTTTCAAAATCTCAGTAACAGTCGAAGGCCCGCGCGCGCCTGCTCTTTGGTAATCGGAATTTTGGATAGTCCAGGGATTCATATAAATCCGACCTTCATCGTTAAACACAGTATTAGGTTTCACCGCACCCGCTTCCAGAGCGATCGCCACATTAATCGCTTTAAAAGTCGAACCAGGCTCATAAACATCAGTGACAGCCCAATTTTTATAGCGCGACAAATCGAAATTAAAATATTGATTCGGGTCATAAGAAGGTTCCGCCACAACTGACAGCAATTCCCCGTTACGGGCATCCATCACAATCACTGTCCCCCGCTTCGCATCGTGTTGCTTCATTTTTTCCTTGAGGGCACTTCGGGCAACCCGCTGCAAGCGACTGTCGATCGTCAATTGCAATTTCAAGTCATCAAGCTGTACAAATCCCGCCGTCAGCCGATCGGGAACCCAATTCCCATTGCTCGACCTGCTAAACTGAATCGACGGCATCGATCGTTCCAACAAATTCTGCTGGCTGTATTCCACCCCAGCTTGTCCCTTCCGTTCCCCGTCCACATAACCGAGGATATCCGCCGCCAATTCCTGCTGCGGGTAAAAACGCTGTTGCTGCCGCAGCAACTCCAAGCCATCGACCAGACTCTCTTTAATTTGCATCCCAGCGACGCGATCGGCAACCTCTTGAGGTAGAGACTCCGCAATTGTAATACCGCTTTCAGCAAGATTAAACCTGCGTATCAGTTCAGTTTCCGACGTAGTGCCCGGAGTCAGTTCGATCGCCAGCATCGGAGCCAATTTAGCAGCAATTTCCGCCTTCGAGTGGTTAAACAACTTCGGGTGAGCGTAGAGCGTGTACACCTGTCTGTCGATCGCCAAAACATTTCCTGCGCGGTCAATTATCGGGCGTCTTGGTACAAAGGGCTTCGTTTTGAGAGTTTGCTGCTGCTCGGCCTGTTTACGCAGCGCCGGAGCTCGCGTCACCTGCAAATAAAACAAATTCACGGCCAGCCCCAGCCCCCCCAGCATCAACACCGCCCACACCGCCCACAAACGGAACTTGCTGCGCTTTAAACGCTCCACCGGTCGCCCCCAAGATGCAGCCGTCTGTTGTGGCGATCGGCCGAAACTGCCGGAATATCTAGGCTTTGCTGGTTTTTCCCACCCAGTACGCGCGGCGAAGCTATCCCGTAGGGAATCGCCCGCCTGTTTTTTGCGTTTAAAATTCGGCGATCTGTAGCGGTCAAAACGGGGGTCGTAGCTCATGGCATTAAAAATTCAATAGCAAGTTAGAGCGTTTTAGAATTTAGAATTTATAACTTAAATCTTAAAAGATAAAATTCACGACTTGGGAATGAGCATTCCCTATCAGGGTTTGGATCACCTACAGTTGCATTCTATTTTTTGAAGTGGTCTTAATTATTTTTAATCTGTAACTTACGGTGGGAAGCAGAAAATCGATCGCGACTTGCAAAAAAGTCAACAAGGAAATTAGATCCTCCAATTCTCAAGCCCTCGGACACTCAGGCCCTCGGGCGCTCTCCGCTTTGACACAGGTTTAATAGCCCAGCGGTGTTTCCACACCGGCTCGACTCTTGAGAGCGGGCTCAGAATTTGGTGCCGCAACGGGCGATCGAGTTTCAGGGGCCGGCTGCAAGAAAATCGTGTCCCCAGGATTCTGTGGAACCAAACCGGTTTCGGAATTTTGGGCTTCTTTAGCAAGTTGGTGTTTCAAGACTTCGCTAGAAGCACTCAATTGCTGTTCCCGGAGGCGCAGAGTTTCCAGTTTTTGATACTCCTGACTCCAGCGCTGCTCGCCGTAAACTGTCAAGCCGTAGAGACTCAGAGCACCGCCCAAAAGCATAAGCGCTACCACTGAGGAGGCGCGCTGTGCCTGCAGGAGCGATCGTAACCACACTGGCTGCTGCTGGCGATTGGGCAACACTTTCAGCACTGATGCCGACGATCGAGTCTGAGCCTGTTCATCTGCTGGCGAGTAGTTGGGCAATACCGGCCCTGTCTTCGCCCGCCTAGCTTTGGCAATAGAAGTAACTTTGCTTTTGGCAGCGCCAGCAGCGGGCTTGCGGGTCGATCGGGAGCGGGGAGAATCGGGGGATCTGATAGCAGCGGTCATAGAGTTCACCAATACGTAAAATGGGGTAGCTTCAGCTTGATTGAGGTTAAAAGTTTTTTGTCTCCGAGATCGCCAGTGGTGGCTATCTGCGTTCGATCGGCTATCCTTACCAAGGATACCTCACAAGCCAACCAACCCATCCTACCACTGGTCTCTTTGACTTCAGGATTTGCCAAAAAAAAGAAATCTTTGCTGGTTAGCGATAATCTATGTGAAATTTATTAATAAATGCAGTATTGTAATCAACGAGCGAATCGTTGAGCTATTCGTGCCAGCATTGTTTCTCAAGTACACTATTCCCTTCCTTGCGATGGGTTTTCAATGTTAAGGAGTTTTTATGAACAAGGGATTAATTCGTTTGACTTTGGTAGTGGGCTTGGCAGCCGCCCTCGGCGCCTGCGGAGGTGAGACCACCAGCCCCACCAGCCCTTCTCCGGGCGGACCTGGCACTACTACTACTACTCCTCCTGCTGCTTCTTCTCCATCTCCAAAGGCCACTCCCACTACTAGCCCTGCCCCTACTCCTAAAAAGCCCTAACAAGGGCTCTGTCCGAGTCGGTGCCCAACGAGCCTAGCCTCGGGGTGAAAAATGGTTCGCTCCTCGCATTTTTTCATCTCATCGGTCTAGGTCTCAAGTTGGGTGGTAGTGATTGTCTGATGCTTTTACTACTAAAGTTCAGTACGTCCCGTTACCGCAGCAAAGTCCGCTGATTCGCTGCGTTACAAAAACATTCCCTTTCAACTAGAAAATTTGACCAATAATTTCTTGATGGTACCCGCCACGTGATTTATCCGTGGAATCAATCCCAAATCCAAAATCCTTGCATCCTCAAGCCCCCGGATTTATCCGTGGTGTCAATCTCAAATTTAAAATCTAAAATCTCAAATCGAATGACTCCCGGCCTGCAGGTCTTGAAACTCAAACCTGTGACAGGATGTTTGAGGACATTGCCACTGCTGCTGCCTCAACTGAATATCCACCGGAGGCAAGCGAGACTCGACGCAAATTTTGCACTCTATCCAGTCTCCCTTGCCTTCCCCGCAACTGTTCCCACAGACGAGAGGAAAGCAAGCAGACACTTGGATGCTCGTCGAAAACTGGCTCGATGACAGCATCGGCATTGCTACTCGATTTGTTGACTACGAGTTTCGCGTCTGTGCGGTCGATCACATCGAGCCGTCTGTTTTGAGCAAGTTTAGTGATTCAATTGGCGCCGCACCAGTTCGGTATTAACCCTGCCTCGGCAAAACTCGCTCCAGTTGCGCCTCAGTGCTGCTTTAAACCTATTTCACCGTCGCTGGTAGGATGGTGCTAGTTTGGTAGGCAATTCCTTGAGGATGGCAGATATTGCTTGCTGCTGTCGCCATGCTGAGTGCTTTAGCTTTGATTCCTCAATACCGAGTTAGGCATCCTTGGCTGTTTGAGCGTATTGCCCAAATTCACGGACTTTGTGGGGAAACCCAGCCTCCAGAATCTGAAAGTCTATCGATCAGGCTATCCTCCCTACCTGAAAATTCCAGGTAAACTATTAACTGCTGCCCCACACTTACAGGCTTGACCCTTCTGTCGCGGCAAATCGACAATAGTTTGAAAATTTTTCATATCACATATTAAATAATAAGTCAAGGATATTTCGGAAAAATATAAATTTTTCAATTTGTTTTAATATTTCTATACTTAGATGTTAGCAGCAAAACCCCAGCTCTGCCGCCGGCAAGGCAACAGCCTGCCGTGTGTGCAAGGGCGCGCGCTGGAGCTGCTGCAGTCAAGATCATGCTAATCAGTGGTAGGATCAGCGATCAAAAATGTATCCAAATGTAAAGTGCAGCGCCGCTCTAGGTTTTGAAAGCCATTTAGTTAAAAGATTGAGGTAAGTAGTTTTATGCCCGCGACCGTCCCCTTTGAACAGATTGACCGAATTGTTTGGAATCAGCACCACGATCCATTTGAAGTGCTAGGCCCTCACGCGATCGAAGAAAATGGCAAAAAAGTCTGGGTCGTCCGAGCTTATCTGCCGAATGCGGATGCGGTATCCGTAGTTTTGCCGGAGGCCAGGGCCGAATACCCGATGAAATCAGAACATCACCCTCACTTTTTTGAATGTACGATCGACACCCCAGAACTAGCAAACTATCAATTGCGGGTCAAAGAAGGGGAACATGAGCGCTTCATCTACGATCCCTACGCCTTTCGATCACCCAAACTCACAGAATTCGACCAGCACCTATTCTCAGAAGGCAATCACCACCGCATTTATGAAAAACTCGGGGCGCACCTCACCGAAGTAGGCGGCATCACAGGAGTATATTTTGCCGTTTGGGCTCCGAATGCCCGCAACGTCTCTGTTTTAGGAGATTTTAACTATTGGGACGGCCGCAAACATCAAATGCGGAAGTCGCAAAACGGCATCTGGGAATTATTTATTCCGGGACTATCCGTGGGAACTTCCTACAAATACGAAGTGAAAAACCAAGACGGACATCCCTACGAAAAGTCCGATCCTTACGGTTTCCAGCAAGAAGTGCGGCCTAAAACAGCATCAATTGTCACCGACTTAGACACCTACACTTGGCACGACAGCGCTTGGATCGAAAAGCGGCGGCACACAGACCCACTGACGCAGCCGATTTCGGTTTACGAATGCCACATCGGTTCTTGGCTGCACGCGGCTACTGACGAACCCGCCGTGCTACCAAATGGGGAAATACAACCCGCCGTGCAGGTTTCGGAACTCAATCCTGGGGCGCGCTTTCTGACTTACCGGGAATTAGCCGATCGGCTGATACCCTACGTCAAAGATTTGGGATTCACTCACATCGAAATGCTGCCCATCGCCGAACATCCTTTCGACGGTTCTTGGGGCTATCAAGTCACCGGTTATTTTGCCCCAACCTCCCGCTACGGCACACCTGAAGATTTCATGTATTTTGTTGACCAGTGTCACGCCAACGGTATTGGCGTACTGGTGGACTGGGTACCAGGACATTTTCCCAAAGACGGCCACGGCTTGGCTTTCTTTGACGGAACTCACTTGTACGAACACGCCGACTCCCGCAAGGGCGAACACAAAGAGTGGGGAACCCTAGTATTTAACTACGGCCGCAACGAAGTGCGGAATTTCCTAGTATCAAACGCTCTGTTCTGGTTTGACAAGTACCACATCGACGGGATTCGCGTAGATGCCGTAGCCTCGATGCTTTATTTGGATTACTGTCGCGAACCTGGAGAATGGCTGACCAACCAGTACGGGGGCAGGGAAAATATCGAGGCGGCAGATTTTCTGCGTCAGGCGAATCACGTCATTTTTAGCTATTTCCCAGGTGCGTTGTCGATCGCCGAAGAATCTACCTCTTGGCCGATGGTATCTTGGCCGACCTATGTAGGCGGTTTGGGTTTCAACCTGAAGTGGAACATGGGTTGGATGCACGATATGCTCGACTATTACCACATGGACCCGTGGTTCCGCCAGTTCCACCAGAACAACATAACTTTCAGTATGTGGTACAACCACAGCGAGAATTTCATGCTGGCTTTGTCCCACGATGAGGTAGTCCACGGCAAAGCCCACATCATCGGGAAAATGCCAGGGGACGAATGGCAAAAGTTTGCAAACGTGCGGTGTTTGTTTACTTTTATGTTTGCTCATCCCGGAAAGAAAACGATCTTTATGGGGATGGAGTTCGGCCAGTGGCAAGAGTGGAACGTTTGGGGGGATTTGGAGTGGCGTTTGCTGCAATTCGAGCCGCACCAAAAGTTGAAGCTGTTTTTTAAAGATTTGAACAATTTGTACCGCAGCGAAACGGCACTTTACAGTCAAGATTTTGCTGAGGATGGGTTTGAGTGGATTGATTGCAGTGACAACCGACACAGTGTCGTGGCATTTGTGCGCCGAGAGAAGGATGGCGACGAGTTTGTGGTGACGGTGTGCAATTTTACGCCGCAGCCACACTCTCACTATCGCGTAGGAGTGCCGGAACCAGGTTTCTATACGGAGTTGTTTAACAGCGACGCGCGGGAATACGGCGGTAGCAATATGGGGAATTTGGGGGGCAAGTGGACTGAGGAGTGGTGGTTCCACAACAGTGCTTATTCGATCGACTTGTGTTTGCCACCTTTGGGGGTATTGATCTTAAAGCTCGATCGGGCAAAAACAACAGCAAAATCTCAACAGTTTTAAGTTGTGAGTCATGAGAGTTTTGAGTTAGGAAGAATCAAAACTTTATTAAACCTAAAACTTTGAAGCTATTCCGAAACCCGGTTTCTCCAAGAAACCGGTTTTTTTTTGTTTTGTTGTTGTGGCGAAAGAAGGAAGTTCTGCAACGGATTGGCTTTCTTCGGATGTAACGGATGTAATACTAATTCCCAATTACTGATTACCAGTTACCCATTACCAATTACCAGAAAGAATTGGTTTAAAGCCCCAAGCCTGATCGGGAGAAATTAAAAGAAGACTACTCATTACTCCAATCCTCGGACTTCCAGGTAGAGGTCGCCCCGCGTGCGGTCAACTGTCAACTGTCAACTGTCAACTGTCAACTGTCAACTGTCAACTGAACCATTACCAATTTTTAATTTCGAGTATCGGAAGCGCCAAGATTATAAGAAACTTTTGACTGCTCAACTGTTACTACTTCCGAAAGAGATTGTTCTGCAGCTACCTCTAACTTTGGCAGTGGTAGATGCTTCATTTCCCAAACTTTTAGCAAAATTAGATATTCATAAAAAGCTTGCAGCGTGCACCAAGCCAATCCCGCTTGGCCGTCAAGAAATCCGCCCAGTAAAATATACATATAGAAAAAGCGCACCACAGGCCGCAAAGGCAAGCGCAAAGAAAAATCTTTCAAAGCGCGGCGCCTTTCCACCTCCGACGCGCCAAACAATAAACCCCACCAATTTACTTGACCTGCTTCTAATTGGCGGAGAGTTTCAGCCGCCTCGTCAGTCGAGTAGCGGTTGTGCTTTTCAATCCAGCGGGAAAGACCTTTGCTGCAAGTATAGTGAGGGTAAGTTTCCTTCAAAAAGTGAGTAGGACCGTTGCAGACTTCGCGTTCAGTGTGACCGTAGTCAGTAAACCACACTCGGTCTTTGCGAAAGAGGCGCATTTGATAGCGCGGATATTGAGTGCTGCGGCGAATCCAGCGTTCCATAAATATTACTTTTTCAGCTACGTAATAGCCGATATATTCTTGACTTTCGATCGCCTTTAAGCATTCAGCAAACAGTGCAGGCGTCATCCGCTCGTCAGCTTCGAGGATGTAAACCCATTCGTACTTGCACGGGACTTCTTGGAGCATCCAAGTCCGCTGGCGTCCGTGAGTTTCAAAGGGGTGCTGCACTGTTTGCACGGCATAGTTCTGAACAATCTCAAGGGTGCGATCGGTGCTGAAAGAATCAACTACAATGATATCGTCACAAAGCAGTGCCGATTCAATGCAAGCGGCGATATCAATCTCTTCGTTGTAAGTCAGAATATAAATTGAGAACATTCCCAGCTTTCAGTAAGGGCAAACTATTTGGTAAACAAACTATTTCTCAGGGATGTCTCGACCAGCGCGATCCCTGCCAGCGCTGGTCAATTTTTGCGGCGGCCGAACCGCAGAATTCCCATACTTCTCAATCCCGTCCAACCGACAGTAATGTAGCCGATCGCTAACAGCAAACTGGTGATTCCCGTCTGCAAACTCGAATTTCTCGATCGAGTTCTTAACTCTTTCTCTTTTTGTTGCTTGCGGGTGCGAATCTCGTTGCGAGCTTGAGTGGGAAGTGATTGAGCTTGCTGTTCCAGGAACTTGTCGAGGGCTTTCGGGTCATTTTTCGACTCCTCAAGCACAGCTTTCAATTCCTTGGGAACCTCTGGACTCTTGAGTGCTTGTTGCAGCTTCCCGTCGTCTTGCAGCAGCGCCCCTATCTGGCTGCGACGCTGGCTTTTGAGCTGTTCTACCTGAGCTTTAAATTGAGGGCTTTTAAGTTGTGCCTCAAGTTGACCTTCCGCTTGTCCCGCTTCTTGATCGACTTGAGTCAGAGCATCCTTGAGTTCCAAACGAGTATTGTTGAGGTGAACGGGAACCAGAGATAGGTAAACTAGACCTAACAAGCTGGAAATCAACAGGGCCCAGAATCGCAAGTCCAGCCAAACATTGCGTCGCTCAATAGAGACTCCACTGCTGCTGTCCACCCAAAAGCCAGTCATCAGGAGGGCGATACCGATCAAAGGAATAATGCCCTTGTCAACTATCTGAGTTGCTGCAGTCAACTGCCAGCCTCGATTGAGAAGGTCTGAAGTTTCTCCCGGCAGCGACAGAACAATGCAGTCAAGCAAAGCAGAGAGAATCAAGATAATCCCCACTACTTTGAGAGTTCGAGCAGCTACTGAAGAAAATTGACGGCTATTACTTGCTTTCATAATTCGTGTTAGATAATTCTACACCCTTAGATTCAAAGGGGTAGTTGAGTGGATTTTGTTGAACGAGTTTAGCTATTTTCCACCAAAATAGCTGCTTCGAGTACCGAACTCGACTTTCCTCTGGGTTTTCACAGGCTGCGGTTACGACCCAAAAGGTCGAGTTTTTGCACAGCTATATAGAGTTGGACACAGAAGGCTGTGCGCTTCTGGGTTGGCTGTAAAGCTTGGTCAAGATTGCGCCCAGACACGGCAGCAAGCAACTGCTGGCTTCTTCTATAGTCTGACGAATCCAGCGTAAAGATGAGTTCTGCACGCTTGGGTTCGGTGCTTTTAACTAGCTTTCGCTCGCGCGGCGGTGTCAGAAATAATAGACACAGGAGGAGCGCGTTTCGTTGGGTTTCACCCCCTAGGGCTCTCACACCCCGATCGCCTGCCCGATGCGGGGGAACTAAATCCCTTGTCTTATAGTAATTGATATAAGAGAGGGCGGGAATAAATAATTGTTTACCAACCTTTTTAACATCCAATTACCAACAGCACGATACGGCAGTCACAAATACACGAATAGCGGTTTTTTACTTGGAAATTCTGTTTGCCATATCAGCTTCGTCGCCGGTAATTTTTACTTCTATATTCTTGCTTAATAGTCACAGATTACTAATGCCTATTTAGTCATTTACAGCTATTAATTATTGCCAGGTTGAAGGATTTATTGTTCAATATTAAAAGTGCAAGAATTCAGATTTTTTGGTAGGATAATTTTGCTCGCTGTTCAAATTTGGTGGTAATGACTGCAATGATTTCTAATGTTTACACGTTGAAAGAACTTGAAAGATCGCTCGCATCCGATCCGGACAAGTGGCGTCCGCTCGTGTTTACTAACGGGTGCTTCGATATCCTGCACTGCGGTCACGTCCGCTATTTGCAGGCAGCAAAAAATTTGGGGCGATCGCTCGTGGTGGGCTTGAATAGCGACGCCAGCGTGCAAGCTATCAAACCCCAGCAGCCGGGATTGCCACCCCGCCCGATCGTACCGGAAAATCAGCGAGCCGAAGTGTTGGCCGCCCTCAAACCAGTAGACGCCGTAATAATTTTTGCCGAGATTACAGCAATTAAACTGATAAATATCCTGAAGCCTGATATATACGTTAAAGGAGGCGACTATCAAGTCGAAACTCTGCCAGAAGCACCGGCTGTTATCGCCGGAGGTGGCAAGATTTCCTTAATCGAAATAGAAGTTCCGAGTTCTACGAGTGCGATCGTCAAACGCATTTTACAATTAGGTACTTAACCCTCGATCGAAAACAGCAAACAGTGAGCTAAACTCAGAAGTTGCCCCATCATCAAAAAACACGCTTGGTGCGCGCGTGCGAAGCTATCCCGTAGGGAATCGCTCGTACAACTTCATTCCAATTGCTAAGCAGGAGATAATTTTAATGGAACTCACAAGCAATAACACGATCGCGGAAATCCTACAAAGACACAAAGCAGAGTTACTAGCAGACTGGCTCAAAGAACTGCAAAATACCGGGCTGCGGCGGGACGACTTGATGAGAGCCAAAGAATTGCGCTCCGAGTGTCAAGAGTTCCTGCAATTGCTCCACATTGCAGTGGGGCACGGTAACTTTAGCGACATCCAGACACCCGAATGGGAAAATATGCGGGTGTTGCTAGCAGAAGTTTCGCGATCGCGCGTTCAGAGAGGCTTTACTCCCTCAGAGATAGCGAGTTTCATTTTATGCTTCAAAAAGCCATTGTTCGATCGGCTTTGTCATGAACTGACACAAAACCGCGACGCACTTGTCGAACAACTTTGGCTTTCCACCAGTTTATTAGACCAGCTAGGCCTTTGGGTGACAGAAATTTTTCTCAAAGCTCGCGAAGAAGTCATCGAACGCCAGCAGCAAGAAATGCTCGAATTGTCAACACCCGTCGTCAAACTTTGGCAAGGCATTCTCGCTTTACCCATGATCGGGACTCTCGACAGTGCCCGCACTCAAATAGTCATGGAAACTCTGTTGCAGGAAATCATGGAAACCGGCTCAGAATTTGCAATTTTAGACATTACAGGCGTGCCGACTGTTGACACTTTAGTTGCTCAACATTTATTAAAAACTGTCGCCGCCGCCCGTTTAATGGGTACTGAGTGCATCATCAGTGGCATTCGTCCGCAAATAGCTCAAACCATAGTTCATTTGGGAGTTGACTTGCAGGATATTCTCACAAAAGCTACTTTAGCAGATGCTTTTAAGGTCGCGTTGCAGCGCCAAGGTTTAACTATAAAAAATCTTAAAGAGGAAAGATAAACATATTGCAGTCTGACAGGTAAACCCAAGTAAAAGTTAACGAATAGGTAAATTTGTGGAACGAATACCGATTCTTCAAATGGGAGAATTTTTGCTAGTAACAATTCAGGTAGATATGCACGATCGCTTAGCAATGACGCTGCAAGATGACCTGACGAACCGCATCGTCAAAACAGGTGTCAAAGGTGTGTTAATAGAAATTTCTTCCCTCGAAATTGTTGATTCTTTTATCGGTCGCATTATCAACAATATCGCTAGTATGTCACGAATTTTAGATGCGGAGACAGTTGTAGTCGGGATGCAGCCAGCGGTTGCTATTACCCTCGTTGAGTTGGGCCTTTCCCTGACAGGAGTTCGCACAGCTTTAAGCGTTGAAAAAGGCATGATTTTGTTGCGAAAATCCTTGGGTTTGTCTCTTGACGGGCAAGCGTAAGCAGTCTATTAATTGTCCCCTGACTGAGGCACAGGCAATCACGAAACCTAGTTTGTTTGTACATACCTTGTTGACAAACTGAAGATTTCTTAGGAGAGGGCTTACGCACTCAAGGGGGTTAAATCAAGGGTTTGAGATTCCTGCACTATCTTCTCTTTTGAGAGAAAATCGTAGTAAGTGCGTAAGTCTTATTAGGAGAAACTAAGTTGATGAGTCTAAGTCCTATATTTTGGGGAGAAGTTCTATTTTGGTACAGTAGCCGCCATGTCAAAACGTGAGACACTAGAAATCCGATCGTCATCCGATATAGTCCACGTCCGACAGCAAGTGCGAACTTGGGCTGTAGCAATGGGATTCGGTTTACTAGACCAAACGAAAATCGTTACCGCAGCCAGCGAACTCGCCCGCAATACTGTAGAGTACGGCAAAGGGGGAACTGTAACTCTCGAAACACTCCAATTAGGCACGCGCAAAGGGCTACGGCTGATATTTGAAGACAAGGGCCCGGGAATTCCCGACATCGAATTGGCTATGACTGACGGTTATACTTCTAATCAGGGTTTGGGTTTGGGACTCAGTGGTTCTAAACGGTTGATGCACGAATTTGAAATTGTTTCCAAAGTGGGTAAGGGGACTAAAATTGCGATCGTCCGCTGGCGGTGAGTAAGTAATACGATTTGAGAGTTGAGATTTTAGATTACAGCATTGGGAATGAGTGAAAGCATCCAGGATACAAACCCCCGGATGAATCCGTGGGTTCAATGCTTCCATTCTTTAATCTGAAGTTCCCCCAGTAGGGGGAATGTTCAAATCTCACAAACCCTTGCACTACAAGGAACGATCGCCTTTTTACCCC
>NZ_JAUPTE010000137.1:0-6835 GCF_036701705.1 Microcoleus sp. w1-18aA5
GGACATTTTGACCTGAACCCTCAGTGAGATTAATCTGTTATTCTATCAGGCCTTACACTAGAATGAAATAGCCCTGCTTACCATACTAGGGCTACCTGCCAAGAGAAAGCCAAAAGGTAAGCCGATATATTCATCGCTAGTTTTGGATTCTGTCAATCCAGTTTCGCAGGCGGAGAGAGTGACAAGACGACATTGATTTAGGTCAAGATTAAAGATTTCCAACAGTGTCAAACGTTCTTTATTGGCGAATACCAGGGATGATTCCAAAGGCGAGTCAGGCTCGAACTTGCCGTGACAACCGAAATGGGCGCAGTTGGCAAAGCTGAGTTTCGCCTTGAGAATTGCGTTCTTATTAGCATCATCTTTTGCCAAGAAATCATTAGACTTGAATTTGTGACGGATGTTAGCGGCTTGCAGTTCAAGTAAGTAGCGGTCTTTGGTAGGATTGGCAATAGCAAATAGGTGAGAGAAATTAGGGCGTTGTCGCTGTTTCGCCTGTTGCAGTAGTTGGCAACTGGGGGCATAGCTGACTCCACCAGGGAATAAGTCGAGAAGGCACGATTCTGATTTGGACAGGGATACAGTGATAGAAGAATCGATTTCATCGGTGCATCCGCTTTCAAAATCCCTTTCGTGGGAGATTGGCAACGCATGAAGGGGGAAAAGATGCAGGAAGCGATGGGGAATTAAAATCAGTCGATCGCACGGTTTCGGAATATTCTTTAAAATCTCATCAAGATGCAAAATCTCAGCTAGGTTTTGGAGGCGGGAGGCTAGTTTTTGCTTCCATTGGGGTTTTATCTCTTTGTACTCTTTCCGATACTCGTTATCCCAATTTACCAAGGCTTGAAAGTCTGCTGTTGAAGATTGCCAGATTATTGGTGTTGGGGATTGCGGGGTGATGATGAAAGTTAGAAATTTCTCGCCTATGATGTACCACTCAAGAATAGCAGTGTTTTCACCTGTCAGAGTTTGAATGTCTTTGTAGAGGATGGGCTTAACTTTTTGGGTGAGGCTAAAATCAGGATCAATTGATGTAATTTCATGAGCAATCAATTCATCGAGTTGTTTACGCAATTTGGTGAGATGAGTAGAATCGCGGCTAGTGGTTAGGCTGTCGATTTTGAGGCTGCCTTCTCCCAATATTCTGGCACCATTACTGTGACGGTTTATCTGTTCGATTTCCAGTTGTCGCTGTTCGGCCTCAATTTCTCGACCGAGGCGCGACAATTCGTTGAGAACAGTTTCGGGGATATTGCCTTTAGGTTTGATGTCACGGTTGGCAAAGAGTTCTACAAGGTTGCGGGCTTTGCTGCGTTCGACGTATTCTATCGCTTCGGTGTAGCGTTGCAGTTCGATGCAAACTTCTACTATGCCCAGATAGAGTTGATTCCATTCTTCGGCTAATTTCTGTTTGGTTTCATCCCCAGATTGAATCTCACTCCGTAAAAATTCTACTGTTTCAATCGCTGGGGCATAGGTATCATAAGCGAGTTGCCATTGCTGGTTACTTCGGTAAAGATTACCTAAATTAGATAAAGTCTCTGTATGTCCTTGTGGGAAAGCCTCGCGACTTCTAATAGTTAAAGCATTGTGATAAAGTGCGATCGCATTTTCGATATTCTCTGCTTTCTCTCCCCTGATTCTGGAATAGTAGGCTTCTCCCAGATTATTTTGCGTCATAGCCCAATTTTCGGGAAAGGCATCGGGGGTGTAGATGGTTAATGCCTTGTTGTAAGATGCGATAGCCATTTCGATATTCTCTGCTTTCTCTCCCCTGATTCTGTCACCGTAGGCTGTTGCCAGATTATTTTGCGTGCCTGCCCAATATTCGGGAAAAGCATCGCGGGTGAGGACGGTTAATGCCTTGTTGTAAGATGCGATCGCCAGTTCGATATTCTCAACTTTCTCTCCCATGATTCTGTTACGGTAGGCTTCTCCCAGATTATTTTGCGTCTGGGCCCATTTTTCGGGAAAGGCATCGGGGATGGAGACGGTTAATGCCTTGTTGTAAGATGCGATCGCGCTTTCGATATTCTGAGCTTTCTCTCCCCTGATTCTGTTACTGTAGGCATTTGCCAGATTATTTTGCGTCATAGCCCAAGATTCGGGAAAGGCTTCGCGGGTGCGGACTGTTAATGCCTTGTTGTAAGATGCGATCGCAACTTCGATATTCTGTGCTTTGTCTCCCCTGATTCTGTTACAGTAGGCAGCCGCCAGATTATTTTGCGTCAGGGCCCAATCTTGGGGAAAGGCATCGCGGGTGTAGACGGTTAATGCAGCAGTGTATGATTCGATCGCCCGTTCGATATTCTGAGCTTTCTCTCCGCTGATTCTGTCACTGTAGGCTGTTGCCAGATTATTTTGCGTCAGGGCCCAATCTTGGGGAAAGGCATCGCGGGTGTAGACGGTTAATGCAGCAGTGTATGATTCGATCGCCCGTTCGATATTCTGAGCTTTCTCTCCCCTGATTCTGTTACGGTAGGCAATTGCCAGATTATTTTGCGTCAGGGCCCAATTTTCGGGAAAGGCATCGCGGGTGTAGACGGATAATGCACCAGTATATGATGCGATCGCAACTTCGATATTCTGAGCTTTCTCTCCCCTGATCCTGGAATAGTAGGCTTCTCCCAGATTATTTTGCGTCATAGCCCAATCTTGAGGAAAAGCATCGCGGGTGTAGACGGATAATGCCTTGTTGTAAGATGCCATCGCCTGTTCGATATTCTGAGCTTTCTCTCCCCTGATTCTCTTAGCGTAGGCTGTTGCCAGATTATTTTGCGTCGCTGCCCAATTTTCGCTTCCCGGTTCCGAATTCTTTAAAACTATTTGATAACCAGTAATTGCAATTTCAATATTATTCGCTCTTTTCCCCAGAGGAAATTCACTAATATCAATACTCAAATTTGCAATGTAGGGAAGAATTGACTCAATTGCTTCTGGATGTTCGACAATTAAATTCTGGGTCACTTGCTGTAAAATCTCGGCAAAACGGTCATTGAGGAGATGTTGCCGTTGAGCGAGCATGGAATAAATTACTTTAATATTGAGCTTGCTATCTGCTTCTGCTTGCAATAATTCTCGGATAAACTTTTCATACTCTTGGGGATTTTCACCTTCAGAGCGATCGCTATCTCCCTCATCATTCATCCCCAAGAATTGCCCTAGCTGACTGGCCAAATTCCGTAAAAAATTAGCGTAATTTTCCTCTCCTTCCTCTGCCAGGTTTTCTGCTACTACCTCGCAAAATTGCAGAAACCCCGAATCTACCAATTCTAAGTTAGCCTGTAAAATCTGCGGTTCCTCACCGTTGGGGCAATTCAGGAGTGTCTCAATCAATTGCAGATAAGCTTGGGCGCGGGTTTCTTCCATTGTGGGGAGTTGTCAGTAACACCGATGTTTATTTTATCACGATTGGTGGTTTGGCGGTTGACGCTCCCCCGTATCAATTTCTACCCCATCCCGAACAAGTAATCGAAATTACCGTCTCCCACAGAGTTTTTAAGCGTATTGATAATTTTCCTTGTATTATCGTGAGGCCCTTCAATATAACAAGGTTTTCCATTGCGACCGAATTTCAAGCCAATTTCGCTGGTTGATTCTCCTAAATGAGCCTTCGACTGCTCGAAATCGCGATGCGGTTCAAAGCCTAATGTTTTGGCATAGGCGATCGCACCCCAAACCAGGGCTTGTGCTTGCTCTAAACTAATCTCCTCGTACTCTTGCATAAACTGCGAGTAACAAAGCTGAACGAAATTTTTATATTGGCTATCGTTGAAGTTACGTGGCGACATGGTATCCTTAACTCCCAAACACCAGTAGTCGATCAAATAAGAGGCTGCAACAAAACGATTGTATCCCTTGGAACGGGTAACCACCACTAAACCCAAACCGCTCGTTTCAGAGGTTTCATTCCCCAACAATACCTTCGCAAAATTTACATCCACGAGACATTGAGCAACGGGCAATAACTCTCCTTTTTCGGCGCTAGCGAGGGCTGTTTGTTCTGCATGAGCTTGAATAAAGGTACTGACTTCGGATGCTTTCAATCCTAACTTCCGGGCAATTTGTTTGGGCGTTAATTGGCGATCGCGCAGGTTGAGAATTTCTTGTTCTTGTTCGGGCTGCATGGTTTTTCTATTGCCGTCAGGGCTGGGTTTGATCTGAGTCGATCATTGTACCGCGTTTTTGCGACCAACTTCCTAACATTGCAAAGATTGAGGAAAAAACCCGGTTTCTTTGATGGTGCGATCGCCCAGAAACCTCGGTTAGCCCGATAGTCCGCCAGGAGTTGAAACCCCTGTCTCATAGCGAAAGTCCTCTGAAGAGAACTAAAGAGTTTTTCATTTTTATCTCGAATTTTCAGTCGGTTTCAACCGAATTTCGCTATTAGCCAGGGGTTTCAACCCTTGGCGGATGTGGGTGATACAACTTTACTTTATACTTCGTGTAAAATCCGACTATTCAAACGCTCATATTCATCCTCTAGTAGCCACATTTTAGCAGATTCGTAATTGTCAGTGGTAAAGATAACTTTATAGTTTTGTGCCGGGTTATGGATGCAAAATTTTCCTGAAATTTCCTTGACTAACATCAGGATATAAGGAGGAGATATCAGAGTATCCGCCCAGATTTCCGCAAACTCCCACTCAGTCTCTTGCTCTGATTCTTGACTAATTTTAGTAGCTTGTGCGGGGTCTTGTGCGAGGTATGACATGGTATTTACCTGTAGTTTTTTTAATCTTTATTTCACCGTAATTTAGTGGTAGCCGAGTACCGTCTGCTTTCAGTATATAACCAATTGGTTCTGAAAAGTACAATCCATAGCGTTCATAATTGTCCTCTACATCGTCCTCTCCTGTGCGTTCTCCTCTTCGCTTAATTTCTGCGGCCACTCTTTCCATTGTTTCTCTATCATTAAAGAGATGGACGATTCCTTCGCTTTCAAATTCACTTTGGGCTTTTTGGGTTCCGGGGAGATGTTTATCAATGAGACTGGTTCGAGTTTCTAGAGTAATTTCACGGTCAATTCCACTCATAGCTCTATTCTATCTTAATTATATACCATTCATCGATAAATTTAGTTTAGTCTTGGAACCACGGGTGGCCAGAAACCGGGTTTTTGCGACAGACTTGGTGACAGTGCAAAGATTTGGAAACAACCCGGTTTCTTTGATGGTGGGCGGGTGTAAAAACCTAATTTTGCGCTAATTCCGGCGGCCGCCCCATCAAGCCTGTCATCAAGCGCAAGGCTAAAAACCTCACTGGGGGAATTGTCCGCAAACACCACAATCCAAAGCGGCGAAATGCTACAATTGGTAGCCAAGTATTAGAAAATAATCTGTCTAGAAAATCGGTAAATCCTAACACGATTAAATTCTCTTTTTTGCGCCAGTTGTGATACCGTTTCAATACTCGCAAGTCGCCGATGTCTTCGCCTTTTTGGTGCGCTTGCTGCAAGATTTGGGCGATCGCCCCTGCGTCTCGAATACCCATATTTAATCCTTGGCCGCCGACGGGATGGCAGCAGTGGGCGGCGTCGCCAATTAGTGCTAATCTGGGCAAAACGTAGCGATCGCTCTGCATTAACTGCACCGGAAACAAAAAGCGATCGCTCTCCAATTCCAAACGGCCCAAAAGCCCGCCCGTGCGCTGTTCCAACAAAGTCAAAAACTCTTTTTCATCCATTTCTTGCAAAGCTTTTGCTTCCGCGTGGGGTGCTGTCCAAACTACTTGACAACGGTTCCCAGGTAATGGTAAAACTCCCATCGGGCCGCTCGGCCAAAAGCGCTCAAAAGCGATATCATTGTGCGGTTTTTCTGCTTTAATAGTGATAGCAACGCAGGATTGCCAGTATTTCCAGCCGCGAGTGCTGATGTTGGCTTCGGTGCGGATGCGCGATCGCGAACCGTCGGCGGCGACTAATAATTTGGTGCGAATTGTCCGAGTTTCGCCGTTTTGTTTGACTTCTATTTCCGCGCAATCGGTTAAATATTTTACCTCCACTACTTCCGCCGGACAAACCCAACTAAAATTCGGGTTTTTTGCCAAACATTCGTGCAAAGCTGACAGCAGGACTCGGTGCTCGCCAACGTAACCTAAAGCTGATTTTGGTACAGGCAATTTGCCAGTATTTCCCAAATCCGGGCGGTGGAATTCGACGACACCGGGATAGTCGCCGTCGCAGAGGCTAATTTGCTCGAAGGTGGTAATTTGCGGCAAGATTTGTTGCCACACGCCGATGCCTTCTAAAATCATTCCTGATAGTAAGGTAATTGCATAGGCTTGTTTTTTGGAGGCGGCTGCTGCGGGGAGTTGGGTTTCAATTATAGCGATTTTTAATCCAGAATCTTTTAAGGCGCTGGCTAAGGTGGCCCCGACTATGCCGCCTCCGACGATGGCTATGTCAAAGTCGAGTATCGGTGTTTGCGTGGAGGCTGTTGTGGGAGAAAGTTCGTTTACAGGCATTTTCAAGGGATTTTGTCAAAGTTAATTGGATTGTTACTTTTTTATTGTAAAGAATTATTTCGATTTAGGGCGATCGAGAAGAGTAGACTATCGACATCCCTGAAAATCAAGGTTTTCAGACTACGAGATCCAAATGCAAGTCCTGGATGCACTCGCTAACTCAGAAACCCGGTTTCTTCCTATATTTCTCGTCACTAAACGGAAAACTCCTAGAAACCGGGTTTCTAGCCCCCCCCAATGAGTCAGCCCTGAAACTAATGACTAATGACTCATGACCGAAAGCATCCAGGATAAGTAGGTCGGCGCAAAAAAACCGAACTATGTTAAGATAAGTAAACAAAGAGAATATATCTACTGAGGTAACTAA
>NZ_JAUPTE010000138.1:0-6624 GCF_036701705.1 Microcoleus sp. w1-18aA5
AGTAAAACCGGAGTCAAAATCCTCCAAAGGTTTACCCTACATACTCCGACGCCTTTTGTCAATGGGGGAACTTCAGTCTAAAAATATTATGTGCACCTATACAAAAAAGCCCTGACTTCGGGGCTTTTAGTGCTCCTATTGGCTTTTTTTGAGAGACTTAATGGCGCTTATCAGCTTTTGTTGCCAGCAAAATTATTGACCGCAGTGCAGCTTCGTTAAAAAATTGCTGTTCAAGATTTGCCAGCGATTGCTAAAAACTAATTCCTGGGGGGTTTTCACCTTTGCGAAGCTTTGGTGCGCTAGTAACAATTTTTGGATGTGGGGCGATCGAACTACCTCGGTAACTTCGATCGCCCCACATCCTCAAACGTTTACTGTCCTAGTGCTATCTCTCACGCTGCAACTGTGCAATCTTTCATTACAAGGCCAGCCTTGAGAGACTTAAGCTTCGCTCTTGCGGCTTTTCCGACCGCCTTCGCGACCAATTTGAGCCATATGTTCACGATTTCTGCTGACAGCTTCGCCACCTTTTTGACCAGCTTGTCTGGCTTCTTCAGAGGTGAATTCGTGTGCAGTTCCTTTCTCGTGTGCAGCTTTTCCGCCTTTGCTAGCAATTGCGCGCTGTTTTTCTGCATCCATAGAAGCGAATCCGCGTTTGCTTTTCTCAGCCATGACTGTCTCCTTGTTTTTTTCTGATTTTTTAGCTCGATCGCGCCTTCGCCTCCCACTGTCGTGGTTACTCCCACTCAGTGGTGAGATATCCGACGGTAAATTATGAAACCTCATCAGACGAATCTAAGCTTTTGGTTTAACTCGCAGAATGAATATTTCATAACTTACAAATGTGAACTAAAAATAGTTCACGCCCGGGCACTATAGTTAGAGCCGCCAATTTTTTAAGCTGGTTACTGTCTTTCAATCATTCTATAAACCCCCCAACTTTTATACCTCTTTCTCAGGTATAGTCATTCTTTAGTTCGCTGGAAGGATGGAACCGAAAGCTGATTGGCAGTAGACTCAGAGGATTTTTCGACTTAACCGCGCCCCCTCAAAAATTAAAAGTCCAAAGACGGATGCTTTTTTGGTCTTTTTACTTTTTTTTGAGGCATTCCGCGCTTGCCACTGATCCCTATGTTAGTTGGTCTGCCGATCGAGTTGTTTCTGGTAAGCGATATTTTGGGGCGCAGCGCAGCACGTACTCGATCGCACTTATCAAGTTTACCTTATGACCTATCGAAACATACATCGGCTTTACCCCTGTTTGCGTCCTTAGCGCTGCGCCTATCGTTGATCCCTCTAGCAGCAAGGGTTGCCAACTGCCCCGGTCGAGTCCGACTTCTGAATGTTCTCCAATAAATCGATTTTTGGCAACTCCGATCGTGGGAATCCCGGTTAACACCCCCAAATGGCAGGCAAGACCGAATCTGCGGGGATGGGCTAGTCCTTGACCGTCGCACAATATCAAGTCTGGCCTCAAACTGATATTTTCTAAAGCTTCGAGAACTGCAGGCACTTCTCGAAAAGACAGGAAACCCGGAATATAAGGAAAAGTTGTAGGACTGCGAACCACAGCTTGCTGCTGCAATTGCAAGTCTGGAAAGCTCAGAACTGTTACAGCGGCCCGCGATACGTCGTTTGCACTGTCGTAGCCGACATCTACACCCGCGACGTACCGAACTGTGTCCAGTTGATTTTCGGTAATTACCTCTGACCGAAGCTGTTCTTGAATGGCGATCGCCTCTTCAACTGTCTGCGGCCAAGGGTGTCGCTGCAACATTTTGATTTTTCTTCAACCGTTCTCATCTAAGCTTAACTTATTTTCGGGCATTTTTAAACTCTGATTTTTATCGTTTTTCGCTATAAATTCCTAACTTGCCCAAGGAGTCTTTTTTTCTACTCAGGAGGGTTGAGCAAGTCGGGCAGATGCCAATTTTACAAATAGAGTCTGTAGGTCGGAGAGGGAAATTCTATCTTTCGTGGCTTACAGCAACCCGCAAAGGTTTTTGTGGCACGCACCTGCCATTTACCATTAAAATTTACCCAAAAAGTAGCAGTTGAATTCTGATTTTTTCGCTTTCTAGAAAGCTTTCTCTTTCCGATCGCCATTTGATCGCTTGTCGAAGAGCGATCGAGCTATCTATCTACTTCTGCTCTATCTAAAAAAATCCACTTTGTCAAGATAATTGAAACATTTATTCATCAATAATCTCACCCAGCTATAGCAATCCTAAATCATTGGTGAATTTCTTACTCCCTCCCCGAACCCGCAGGGAGGGTTGGGGTGGGGTAAAAATTTACGACTCCTGCAAGGATTGCTATACAAGTGCCATTGTTCATCCCCGCTCATAGAGCTAAGAGGTTCCCACACCCTAGTAAATATATGACTTTTGTGAAAAAAAATCAATGAATTTATGAGTTGTTACACCCTTAACATGAAGTTATAATCTTAGATAATATCGAATATAAAACTAACATCAAGTAATACAACATAGGTGAATCAACATATGAAAACCGTGCAAAGTGTTCAGTACAACCTAGCTCTCTACTTAGTCGGTGGCATCGTCTTCATCATCGCCGCCTTAATTTTAAGACCTTTTGCCCTCGTCGGCGCAGGAGAACGGGGCGTCATGATGCGCTTCGGGAAAGTTCAAGACGTGATTTTAGATGAAGGCATCCACCCGATTTTACCGATCGTCACTTCTGTCAAAACTATCAGCGTGCGGGTACAAAAAACAGATTTGAAAGCCGATGCAGCATCCAAAGATTTGCAAAGCATTACTACAGATTTGGCAGTCAACTGGAATGTTGACCCCGCCAAAGTTAATCAAGTTTTTCAACAAGTTGGAGACGAAGAACAAATTGTGACCAGCATTCTGAGTCCGGCAATTTCGGAAGTTCTCAAAGCAGCAACTTCTAAAAAGACCGCAGAAGAAATTATCACTAAGCGCACCGAACTCAAAACAGAAATCGACAACAGCCTCAAAAAACGTTTGGAACCTTACGGCGTCATCGTCAGAGATGTTTCGTTAATAAATTTTGGCTTTTCTCCAGAATTTAGCAAAGCCATTGAATCCAAACAAATAGCCGAACAAGAAGCTAAACAAGCAGAATTTACAGTTCAAAAAGCCACCCAAGATGCTCAAGCTGAAATTAACCGTGCTAAAGGTAAAGCTGAAGCTCAACGCTTGCAGCGGCAAACATTAACAGCCGAAATTTTGCAGCAGCAAGCAATTGAAAAATGGAACGGCCAGTTTCCGACAGTAATGGGAGGAGGCGGAACTTTGCCATTAATTAATATTGCGCCGCCGACTTCTCAAGCTGCAACTCCTGCTAATTGACACTCCTCGGCCTGAAGGCGCGAGGATTCTTGAAGAATTTCTACCTCAATTTCCCTATTTCTAGAGTTCCCAGACTCCTCACGTTTGCTCAATTGAGCGTGAGGATATCTTCTGGGCGTTTAGGCGCGAACGCCCGGTTTCGCGGAGCCCCCGCGTACCAATTTCAAAGCCCGATCACAAATAGTTTTTGCTGCACCCATATCGGCGTGTTCATGATATCCACATTCAGTGCAAATGAACTTTTCGCCATCTCGATTAGACTTGTCGATATGACCGCATTTCCGACATTCTTGGCTGGAGTATTTGGGATTAATTTTGATTACGACCTTGATGGAGTCGAGTAGAAAGTCTCCTTTCTACCCTCTCCTACAAAACCGAACGTGAAACTTTCGCTTCATTCGGCTCCTCAATGAAATGGCTCTATGTCACGAGTACCCAGACTTCCATCAGTGGTTGTCTTTGTGTCATGGCAATGTTTGTGAAGGGCTTGAAGGTTGGCATATGAGTTTTTGCCTCCTTTGCTTTTTGGTTCAATATGGTCAATTTCTATCAAGTCCCCCGGTTTAAATGGTAGTCCGCAATGATTGCATTTACCCTGTTGTCTTTTCAACAAAGTTGCAAGTTTTGTAGAGACTTCAGGATTTCGCCCCATGCGTGTACTCCAGTATATCCAATCTCCATCGTAAGGACTTCTTATTCCTTGAACTTTGGTAAAAACCTTAATTGGGGTCTTTGAGTATTTTTCAAGTGTTAGTCCTTGTCGGGTGCTAAAACACCAATTATCATTTCCTACTGTATGCCAGTATTTATCTGATATTTGGTATTTATTGGAATGTGTGTTTCTACGCTTTGCCCAGGATCGGAGTTTTTGATATAACAGAAAATCCATCCTATCGAGGACTTTTTGGCTTGAAACAGTAGAGTAATAATTAGACCATCCTCTAATAATTGAATTTAGCTCAGTTATTAGTACCGCTTGCGGTTTTGTGAGGTTTTTGTCTACTATTCCTGCCAATTTTCTCTGGTGAACTTTCTGTTTTTCCTTACTCGGAGTGATGAGCGTGTTAAATCCCAATCTTTTCCCTTCGGAATTGCTTGCACTGCGGTAATTTCCTGATGGATATTGTTGGATATGGAATCCAAGAAAGTTAAACCCTACATTTCCGTTGTACTCGTGAAGGGTGTGGGTTATTTTTGTTTTACTGGGTTTTAATTCCAGTCCCATGCCTTTGAGCCATTCGGATATTATTTCTTGGCATTGGATTACCACATTTGGATCTTCATGTATTACGACAAAATCGTCTGCGTATCTTATGATGCTGAGCGATTTTACCTTAGTTTGCCAACTCACCTGATTTCCTTTGGGATTACGGATATCTAGCGTTTTGGCAAATTCCATGAGTTTTATTTCCATTCCATGTAGGGCTATGTTGGCTAATAATGGGGAAATTACTCCTCCCTGTGGAGTTCCCTCATTTGTTGGAAATAAATTCTTCCCATCCACTACTCCTGAATTTAACCAAGATTTGATTTGTTTCTGGAGTTTTGGAAATGTGTTTATTTTTGCCAAGAGTGCTTCATGGTTGATTTTATCAAAGCATTTCGCAATGTCGGCATCAAGCACGTATTTGGCTTTTTGTCTAATTGCGTTGAATATTGCTTCAATTGCATCGTGACATGAGCGTCCGGGTCTGAATCCATAGGAGTTACCTTCAAAACGTGCTTCCCATTCTGGTTCGAGCGTTAGTTTTGTTAGTGCTTGTAATGCACGGTCGTGCATTGTGGGTATTCCCAAGGGTCTTTTTTCCTCAGTTCCAGGTTTTGGAATCCATACCCGACGAGTGGGCTTGGACAAACCTGTCATCTTGAGTTTGTTAATCAATTCAAGTCTTGCATTAGGTTTTAAGGATTTAATACCATCAATACCTGCTGTTTTCTTGCCTTGATTATCTTGGGTTACTCGGCGTACTGCAAGACATTTGGCGCTCCAAGACCTGATTAAGGTTTTTTGAAGTTTTCGGACTACCTTAACATCACCACGTTTCGAGGCTTGATATATCCGTTTTTGCAACTTGTGAACCCGTTTTTCTATCTGTTTCCAAGGTAATTCCTGCCATTGGTAGTCAGATTGTACCTCTAAGCAAATAGGAATGTCGTTTTCCCATGCCACCCTAAACTTTGATTTGGTTTTAGCCTTATTCATTGCTACTCACCGCTATATCATCCATTTCACCGTGAGTACGTCAGCGTATCCTTTTGCTTTCCAAAAGGCATTTGCTTCTTACCCTATCCTTCCCCTCAATTGCTTGCGACTGGTTGTCTTCTTGAGTATCGACCACCTCAAGAGCATTTGTGGGGTTACTTCGTTCCAAGTCACCATTATTTAGAACCTTTAGAGTGTTACTATCCACCGGGTTTATAGGCAGTGCAAGTTGGTCAACAAGGAAATTGCCAACGCCCTATCCATGCCTTTTGGCTTGGGCTAATAGCCGTCGTAGTCCATTTGTAATAACGATGGTTCGGACATAACTTTACCTTGTGGTTACTCATGGATTCTTGCTAGACGGGATTTCCAGTACGGCTCTGAATTACCGTCGTTCATCCCCGCTTCACCTGCTTGATAACCATTCGCCCAGGTGGGGGATGTGCTTTCACCTCTGCACTAGAGGGGTAGGACTTGAAATTTCTAGGATACTTTTCCTCACCTACATGGTGTCTCAGTTATCATCTCTAGAGGATTGAAGTGCGTTCAACCTTTCGGTTACTCTAGAGAAGTCAGTCATCCCTAAGTATTACTACTATTTCGACTGAACGAATCGCACTCCTTGCTTTGCAGCCAGATACTCGATCTTTAGAATTAATTCAGCCCAACCCGCGTCAGAGATAGAACGGTTTAAACCTTTCTTTCTTGATTGCCCATTTTTCAGGAATCTACCTGTTTTTTCGTCAGCCTTTACTCGACATCGGCGCATCATCCCGGAAATATTCAAATCTTCCAGAGCAATCGCGTCAACGTTGTGAGAAACTATTTTATTGGCAACCTTCCAATGGTAAGCTTGACGCCTGTCGCTAATTTTCTGGTGGAAAAGTCCTAGTTTTTTAGCTGCTTTCTTGCGGTTTTTGCTACCGTTGGCTTTTCGGCTAACTCGTCTCTGTCTAATTTTTAGAGTGCGCTTAGCTTTTTTTGTGGTTGAAAATTTGGGATTTTCAACCCACATTCCGCACCCCAACTGGCACATAGGCAGATTGAGGGGGTAAAAGTGAATCATCCGAGACCATCATGAGT
>NZ_JAUPTE010000139.1:0-6190 GCF_036701705.1 Microcoleus sp. w1-18aA5
GCCCACTTGTCGGTATGATCGAATCAATGACGTGGCAATCGCCTGACTCACTCTTTTAAGATACAAGGGGCGGGTTTGAATAATAATATCTAATTCCTGTTGACAATATTACTAAACCCGCCCCCCTACAACAGATAACCCACGTCAATTATTCATCTAATTTCTCGTCACATATTAATTTGTTTAAATAAACTAAATTCCCTCACAATGTGTGAAGAAATGCAAAGGGCTGTCGCTTTTTAGACCCTAAGCTAAAATAAAGATAAAATCTCAGATATTTAATCACTGAAAATGGTATATCCACCTGCACCTTGGAATCTCCAAGGTTATGCTGTTCAGACTTTACAATTAGTAGATGTGGCACGAGTGCGCGCCTTAGTTCCCTCTGAATTAGAAATTGTCTCTTTATTGCCAGGAAAAACCCTAGGTGGCATTTATGTATCCTCCTACGGGTTGGGTTCGGTGATGGAGTACAATGAGTTAATTGTAGTTAGCGCGATCGCTAATTATGCTGGAAAATGGGGCGCTTGGATTTCCCACATCTACGTAGACAATCCTAACTCGGTAGCCGGCGGGCGCGAAATTTGGGGACTTCCTAAAGAATTAGCTCAATTTAGTTGGGAAGGTAGCGATTCGGTAAAGGCAGCACCGCTAGGCTACCGCGTCACAGTTCGCCAAGGAAACCGTCAACTGTGCAGTCTCAATTACAGCAAGCAAACTTTAGCTTTCCCGCTGCCTTTTAGCGGAAATGTTTTCAGCGCTGAGCGCACCAATTTGCTGTTGTTTAAAGGAGGATTGCAGTCTCGCATCGGTTTGATTAAAGGCGAGTTAGATGTGCCAGAAGAAAGCCCTTTTGCCAGCTTAAACTTAGGCCACCCCTTGCTAACTTTTGGCTCCGAAGATATGCGTTTAAAAGTCGCTGCGCCGGAAGTTGTGGGAAACAGAGCCGTTGAATTCAGTTATTAGCTGTAAAGTGCGGGTATTTTCCGTCAACCTAAAAAAACAGAACAGCCAGAAACCCGGTTTCTTCAAGAAGCCGGGTTTCTGTCGCGACGTATTAGTTTGAGCTACTTACTAATCTTTTTGAGGAGTTAGGCATCCAACGGCTAAAAACCGGGTTTTTTCCTAAATGCCTCGTTGCGACATCCGAGAAACCGGGTTTTTTTTCGTAGTAAGTCCTATTTTTAAATGCCAGCCCCCGGAGCTGCTTCAGCACCCATTTCTAAAATTGTACCGCGAAGGAAATCAATTTGCTGCTGGAAGTCCATGCCCTCAATCTTTCCTAATAAAGATTTTCCTGCGTCGGGAAGTTGATAGTCTGGAGGGACAGGAATAATAGTTCCTTCGTCCATTCCTACTGCTAGAAAATACCAAAAAGCCAGTTTCGTTTCAGGGCTCATCGAGCCGTACATCCGGCTGATTTCGGTATTGGCTTTTGAGGCAATGTCGCGCATTACTTGTAGTTGTTCTTCGTGGGGCAGCGGCTTGACTTGCTCGAACAAACCCTGAGCGATTTCGGAACCGGAAGCACCGGGAGCCGCTGGCGTTATTGACTTGCCCATTTCGGTGTAAACAAACCACAGCAAACCTAATTGGTCGTCTACACTCAACTTCTTAATATCTGCTTTTCCTTGGTCGTAAGCACTGGTAGTAAAGGTCATTCAAGCCTCCAAAATAATATGTATTGCTCAGTTTTCTTATTTTTGAGAAAACTTTTGTTTGCTACTTAAGTTAAAGTACCTAATAAATAGTGATGCTAGAATCTTGCTTAAGACAGAGATGATCCGGGACATAAGTTCGGGGAGTAAATTCACCAAAGTTGGGAAAAAGTGCAACCAAAGGATGAGGAAAATTTGACAAGATTGTTGTTAGTGGCTCTCATGATTAGCATTGTTTAGCCGATCGCCGATCGCCTATAATCGCAACATACCTGTATTGAGGTGGCTGTTATGTCGATCGCAACTGCAAAACGCTTCACCATAGCGGAATATCACCGCCTGACAGAACTGGGGTTCTTTAATGAGGACGATCGAGTTGAGTTAATCAAGGGAGAACTTGTGAAAATGGCAGCTAAAGGTACCGCTCACTCGGTTTGCGAGACACGCTTGGAACGCGAGTTATTTAAGCTGCTGGGAGAAAGGGCGACACTGCGGGGACAACAACCTATTATTCTGCCTGATGACAGCGAACCAGAACCCGATCGTGCGATCGTCCAAAATCGCCCTGACGACTATCTATCCTCTCACCCCTGTCCAGGGGATATACTGTTGCTGATTGAGATTGCAGATTCTTCTTTGAGTTACGACAAACAGGTTAAGCTCCCCCTTTATGCTGAAGCCCGAATCTCGAACTATTGGATATTTAATTTATTACAAACTTGCTTGGAATGTTACAGCGATCCGTATCAGAATGCCCCTGGCCAATTTGGTTATCGCAGGACGCTGATTTTTCTGCCCAACGAGTCTGTTAATCTGTCTTATTTTCACGACTTGGCGCTCGATTTATCGAGAGTATTTCCGCCAACTATAGAATCCTGAAGGACTCTGATATTATTCCAAAGAAAATAGGCTGGCAAAACGCCAGCCTAGAATCAGGAGAACTTTATTTCAAACTCGTTGAAAATCTAGCTAAACAAACCCGAAATCCCGTTGACTGCTATTGCTCCAGCCAAAGCGGAAACAACCACAGAAGTCAGAGCCGTACCGAACAGCCACCAAGCTGCGGCTGCTGCCGCTTCGCGCGCATCTTCTGCTTGCTGCTTGGTCTTTTTCTTGAGCTGTTTGATGCGTTTTTTGGCTTCATGTTGCAGGCGTTCCGATCGCAATAAAACGCTGTCCCTGGCTCCTTCCATTTGGTCAACAATTCGGTGAGCGTCAGTCTCGGAAATATCGGAACGAGAACTCAGTAGGGCAACTAAAGTACCGCGATCGAACTCACCTAAACGCTCCTTAATCGCGTCAAATCCGGCCTGCGGGTCATCAAATACTTTGCGTAAGTCCCGCTTGATGCCTTCGTAGTTGAGCTCTGGTCGATCGAGGGAATTGAGGTAATCCCGGATTTTCCCGAAAATACCATCCATTGCTGACTGAAACTTGTCCTGAACCATTTGAACTTGTTCGACAATTTGGTTGCGGACAGATTCAATTTGGTCGGCAATTTTGTTGGCTTCCTCTTCCGAGATGTCTTCCCGCTGCGACAGCAATGCTACCAGAGTCGAGCGATCGAAGTGCTTCAGGCGATCGCCCAAACTTTGCATCCCCATTCCCGGCTCACTAAACAGCAACTGCAAATCGCGTTTGATGCTTTCAGGATTGAGTTCTTCCTTGTCCGTATTCCGCAAGTAATTTTCCAAACTTCCTTGGAAATCGCGGACTGTTTTTTGAGCGCGAGAGGCCAAGCGGCGAGGAGATTTCACGATGCTGCGAATTGAATCTTGCACGCGATCGATCGTCCGATTGATCTGTTCTTCGCTCAAATCTTCCCGCTGGGAAAGCAGCTTGACTAAAGTTTCGCGATCGACCTGAGAAAGTCTGTCCCGAAGTGCCAAAGCACCCTCTTTCGGATTTTCAAACAATTTAGTCAAATCCCGATTGATGGCTTCTGGATCGAGTTCTTCCAGGTTTGTATTCCGCAGGTACTCGCCAATTTTTGCAGTAACTTCCTCGTACTGTTGCTTAGCTCTATCTGCAACTATTTGCGGCGCGTGGATAATGTTGTCGCGCACAGATTCGATCCGGTCGATCGTGTGATTGATCTGTTCTTCGCTGAGGTCTTGGCGCTGTGACAGCAACTGCACCAGCGTATCGCGGTCGAATTGAGATAAGCGTTCTCTCAGCGCTTTGAATCCGGCTTCCGGGTCGTTTAACAGCGTTTGAAACTCGCGCTCGATCGCTTCAGGATTGAGTTCTTCCTTATTAGTATTGCGGAGATAGTCTTCTACCTTTTGCCGCAATTCTTGGGCTTTAGATTGCGCTTGCTCTTGCAATTCTTGAGCTCTTGAAATTACGCGATCGCGCGAACTTTCCAGCCGCCCGATTAACTGATCGGCTTCCTCTGGACTGAAATCTTCCCGCTGACCCAGCAACTGCACCAAAGTATCGCGGTTAAACTGCGACAGGCGATCGCGCAAAGCTTCAAAACCAGCATCGCGATCGTCCAAAAGCGCTTGGAAATCGCGCTCGATACCTTCAGGATTCAATTCTTCCTTGCCGGTCGATCGCAAATAATTCTCAATCCGACTCCGCAAATCTTGAGACTGTTCTTCACCAGCGGCATCTCGCACAATTTCCAACACTTCTTGTCGGACACCTTCAAGCTGTTCGGCAATTTCCGTCACCTGTTCAGGAGCAAACCCCTCGCGGCGGCCCAGAATCCCTACAAAATAATCGGGATTAAACAGCTCTAACTGGCGCAAAACTGCCCCCGGAGAAGCTTCCGGGTCGTAAATCACATCCCTAAATTCCTGTTTGATTGTCTCCCGGTTGAGATGCCAAGGTTGGGCATTCATCAAGTAGTTTTCCACATCAGCCTTAGCTGTATTGAAAGGCAGCGCAGGCACTTTGTCGCCCACCTTAGAAGCCAAAGATTTAGCTTGTTCCGTCCCTTTGGCTGTCAGTTGCTGCAACTGACCAGTGATTTTTTCAACATCCAAATCAGACAAATCCGTCCGCGACAAAACAGTACCCACAAGAGCTTCCACACCCAACTGCATCGCTCGCTTCATGGGGCTGCTGGATTCCGATTTGTTTTCCCTACTTTCGAGAATTTGAGACAGCTTGGCGTTGAGTTCGTCAGACTTCAGCAAATCGGGAGCGGCAAACTTGAGAAAATCAACCAACTCTAAATTCGGGTCTTTCTGCTCTTGCTGCTTGCCGAAAGTTTGCTTCCAAACGCCTTCGAGTTGGTCAGCAACTTGAGTTATTTCCTCTTGAGAAAAGTCTGTGCGACTCTTAACTAAATCCACAAAAGTCTGGCGGTTAACATTCTTCAGAACGTCGCTTCCCGCAAGAGATTTGATATCTGCATCGCCCAGCAACTTTTCAAATTGACCGCGAATTTCCTTAACATCTAGCTTCGGTAACTGCAAAGAACCCACATAATCTTGCAGTGTTTCGCGAATGCTATCCGGGTCTACCGCCGAACTCAATTCGCGGCGTACAGCGGCCACAGATGCCTCTACAGTATTGACCATTTGGTCGCTAGCCATCTTGCCGCCGATCGCTGCACCCGCAGTACCCATGATGCCTTGAACGCCCGAAAAAGCGGTTTTTATCAAGGAACCGATCATAGAACCGACGGCGCTAGAACCGAGCCACACTAGGGTTAAAAAGTACGCCGCCCAGATGACCACACCAATAATTGCCGCTCCGTCTACGCTGGCAATTGAAGTTAGTTTGACTGCCAGAAAACAAGCCAAAAATAAAGCCAGGTTAACGGTGACTAAAATCCAACCCCCGACTAAACCTTCGATTTTCCGAACTTTTTTGCCTAAACTTTCGGACTCATCATCATCGTCATCGTCGGGTAAAGCCTCGTCCCAATTTGATATTTTGGCGGCGATTGAGAAATTGGTTAACAGGAATTGGAAGCCGAAAGCCATAATGACTCCGGCGATTAAGGCCACGAAAAACTGAGGGCTTAAAAACATCAGCCCTCCGATATCGGGGTGGTCAAATGGCACATCTATTTCTACTGGCGTTTGTACTGGCATTTGTACTGGCATTTCTACTGGCATTTGGCCCCTATCGAGTTTTGGAGTGTACAGCGACATTAATAACTCGCTTTGAAACATAATTTACCTCCTTACTTTTTATGCCTAACTCGGCATAGCGAAAAGTGTCCCCAACTTTTTTCTAGGGGTGTTTGTAATCTTTAGATGAGGTTTTGTTTGGGTTCGGCTTTATCTTACGGAAGCCCTTATTAGTGACATTGGGATGAGTGGTAAATCAGTTCTATAGTGATCTCATCCTTACTGCTTATTATGGCTCTGGAAGCTAAAAAATAAATCCGTCTAAAGTCAGAAATTACTTTTTAAGGGATTGGTAGCAGCAGAGTTCGCATAAAACTGGCAAGTTTGAGGCGGGGGCAATCCCCACCAATTATAAATAGTAGTAATACCAATTCACTATGAACCTGCACTTAATATAGCTTCAAGGATATAGTCCCAACCACAGAGAGATAAAACTTCTTC